>NZ_JBHVYO010000018.1:57509-171348 GCF_042880655.1 Streptomyces sp. NPDC058295 | reverse complement strand
GGCCGGCGGCGCCCGTCCCGCCGTCGGCTACTTCCTGCCGCGGCGCAGCAGCAGATAGGCGACGGTCAGCGCCACGGCGGCGCCGATGAGGGCACCGCGGTGGTCACGCACCTGTCGGGGTGCCTTGTCCTGCCACAGCTGCTCGGCCTGCCCGGCCTTGGCCCTGACCTGGACGGCGGCCGCGGCGGCCGTGTCCTTGACCGGGGCCGGGACCTTCTCCTCCAGGAGGTGGGCCGCCCCGGCCGCCTTCGCCCTGGCCTGCTCGGACAGCTGCGCCGCCGTGCTGCCGGCCTGTTCCTTGAGCGCGGTCGCCTTCTCCTGCGCGCGAGCCTTGACGTCGGTCTTCGCGGCCAGCGCCTCGACCGTCTCGCCGAGTTCGTGGCGGGTCTGTTCGACCTGTCGGCGCAGGTCCTCGGGACCGTCGGCGGTGGGCTCGTCATGGGGTGGCTGGGTCATCGTCGTGCACTCTCCTTGATCTCCGACACATCGGCTTTCACGCTGTCGACGGTCCGCTCGGGCACCGGTGGGGCGGCCGCGCCGACCTGCTTCTTGCCGGTCAGGGCCAGCACGGCGGTGATCACCGCCAGGACGGCCGTGACGATCAGGGCCGCGGCCCACACCGGGAGCGGCACCGCGATCGCGGCGATCGCGGTGGCGATCAGCGCCTGAAGGGTGAGGAAGCCGAAGAGTCCGGCCCCGCCGAACAGCCCACCGCCCTTGCCGTAGCGTTTGCCCTTCTCGACCATTTCCGCCCGTGCGAGCTGCATTTCGCCGCGCACCAGTTCGGTCAGCTGCTGCGAAGCGCGTTGCACCAGGTCGCCGACCGACTCGCCGCCGTCGGCGGTCCGCGCGCCGCGTTCACCGTCCGTGCCGTACCGTCCTGCTTCAGCCATCGCCTTCACCCCTTTCTCTCGGTGCCGCACCGGGTACCCGGTGACGGGCGGGGAAGACATCCCTGCGCGGAACGGGACGAGTCACGCCTACGCCCGCGTCTCGCCCGCGCCGGCCGTGTCGGGAAGGGGCACCAGGTCGCTGGTGCAGAACCCGCAGCGGCGCGCCTGGGCGGGCACGGGATTGAGGCACTCGGGACAGTCCCGCTTGTCCGCCTGGATGTCCTGGTGCGGGGCGAAACGTTCGTGCAGCTTGTTGACCGGCAGGACCACGAGGAAGTACAGAACGCAGGCGATCAGCAGAAACCCGATGCCGGCGTTCACGAAACTTCCGTACGGGAAGACCGTCCCGCCGAGGGTGAAGGTCCTGCGGCTGTAGTCGCCCGTCGCGCCGGTCGCGAAGCCCACGATCGGGGTCAGGAACGCTTTCACGAAGCCGTTGACGAGTGCGGTGAAGGCCGCCCCGATCACGATGCCCACGGCCAGGTCGACCACGTTCCCGCGCAGTATGAAACTGCGGAACCCTCCCAGCAGATCCCTCACGGTCCCCTCCCTCTCCTCGGCCTCGCCCGGCCGTTCGCGGCTTCCTCCGGCCGCGGCGGTCGCGGCGGTCGGAGTGCGTCTTGCCGCGCCGGCGCCGGTCACACCACCGCCCGCCGACCCGCGGATCGGGGCGGCTCCACCCGGATGGCCGCCCGCCTCGCGCGAAGGCGTCGGTCGTTGCCTAGCGTCGGAGCGACGGCCCCCGGCCAGGAGGAGACACCCATGCCCCATCGCACCGTCGTCGCGGGCATAGCCGCGACGATCATGACTTTCGCTCCGCTGTCCGGAGTCGCCCACGCCCAGGACCTCGACTGCCGCGACTTCACCTTCCAGGAGGACGCCCAGGCGGAGTTCGACCGGGACATCAGCGACCCCAACCGCCTCGACGAGGACCAGGGAACGGACGACGGCGTCGCCTGCGAGGTCCTCCCGCGCCGGCCGCTGCCCACCCTCGTACCCGCCACGAGCATTCCCGCGCCGGTCCCGACCGGCTCCGCGCCGGTGACGATCAGCCCCGCGGCGCTGCCCAGCCTCGGTGTGCGCGGCGGCGTCGGCGGCGCCGTGACCGCAGGACCGTCCGGCCGGGACATCGGCATCGGCGCCGGCCTGACGGCGGCGGGCCTGCTGGCCGGCGCCGCTTGCGTGCGGCGGCGCCGACGCCGCGTCTGACCGGCCCCGGGAAGTGCCTCGACAGAAGCGCGGTGCGGGCGCCCCGTGCGGACCGACCCGCACCGCGTTTCAGGAGGCCGCGTCGCCGGGATGCCGTCCGGGGCCCTCGGTCCGGTCGGCCAGCGGAGTCGGTGACAGGACGGTGTCCTCTTCGCCCGGCTCCAGGAGGGTGGCCGCGGCACCGACGACCAGTGGATCCGGACTGCCGACCGCCTCGGCGTCCTTGGCCGTGTAGTCGACGCGGTGCAGCAGACTGCGCATCGCTTCGATGCGGCCCCGGCGTTTGTCGTTGCTCTTGACGACCGTCCAGGGGGCGTGCGCGGTGTCGGTGACGCGGAACATCTCGACCTTGGCGGTGGTGTACTCGTCCCAGCGGTCGAGGGAGTCCACGTCGGTGGGTGAGAGCTTCCACTGGCGTACCGGGTCGACCTGGCGGATCGCGAACCGCGTCCGCTGTTCGGTCCGCGAGACGGAGAACCAGAACTTCACCAGGATGACGCCGTCCTCGACCAGCATCTCCTCGAAGAGCGGGCACTGCTTGAGGAACAGGTCGTATTGCTGTTGCGTGCAGAAGCCCATGACCCGCTCGACGCCCGCCCGGTTGTACCAGGAGCGGTCGAAGAAGACGATCTCACCCGGCCCGGGCAGATGGTCGACGTACCGCTGGAAGTACCACTGGCCCTTCTCCTGTTCGGTGGGCTTGCCCAGCGCCACGATCTTCGCGCCGCGGGGATTGAGGCGTTCGGTGAAGCGCTGGATGGTGCCGCCCTTGCCCGCCGCGTCGCGCCCCTCGCAGATCACGATCAGACGGGCGCCGGTGTCATTGACCCAGCGCTGGAGTTTGAGCATCTCGATCTGGAGGACGCGCTTGGTGCGCTCGTACTCCCTGCGGCTCACCTTGCGGTCGTAGGGGTAGTTCTCCCGCCACGTCGTGATCGGCTGACTCGCGCCGTCGAGCAGCACCGGCTGTTCCGGTCTGCGGTCGTCCACCGTCAGCCCGTCGAGCAACCGGGCCTCCACCTCTTCACGATCCATCGGTTCCGCGCCTCCTCGGAATGCGTCGCTCGCGTCTGCGGCCGGGTTCCGTACCGGTGACCACCCCAAACGCGTTGACCTGCCGGAAAGCCGTTTGGCCCGGCCCTGCGCGGAAACCCCGACGGTCGACGGAGCCCGGTGCAGGGGAGTTCACCCCAACGGTGCGCGCCTGGTGCGCGGCCCTCCGGGTCGTGAGAGCGTGATACGCCAAATGTCCTTTTTATACATTTTCGCTACACATCGGAGGACTGTCACCCCATGAGCGAGACCAACCCCATCAAGCGGGCGGCCCAGAAGATCACCGACAGCCTCCAGGGCGACGGCGGGGCGCCGGAGGAGGGCATTCCCGGCAAGCCCGCGCCCGAGTCCCCGTCACTCGCCGAGCCGACGGAACCCCGCGACCCGCTGCCGCCCAAGGCGGACCAGAGCGGTCCCGACACCGTGTCACCGACCGGGCAGCCGACGGGCGCCGACCAGGCCCGCATGGCGCAGTCCGGCCGCTACCTGACGAACGCCCAGGGCACCCGGCTCCCCGACACCGACCACTCGCTCAAGGCGGGGCCCCGAGGGCCCGTGCTGCTCCAGGACCACCATCTGCGCGAGAAGATCATGCATTTCGACCACGAGCGCATCCCGGAGCGCGTGGTCCACGCCCGGGGCGCCGCGGCGCACGGCACGTTCCAGAGTTACGGCACGGCGGCCTCCGTGACGAAGGCGGCTTTCCTCGCCGAGGACGAGGAGACGCCGGTGTTCGTGCGCTTCTCCACGGTGCTGGGTTCCCGGGGATCGTCCGACACCGTACGGGACACCCGGGGATTCGCGACGAAGTTCTACACCAGCGAGGGCGTCTTCGACCTGGTCGGGAACAACATGCCGGTCTTCTTCATCCAGGACGCGATCAAGTTCCCCGACATCATCCACGCCGGCAAGCCGCACCCGGACCGGGAGATCCCGCAGGCGCAGAGCGCGCACGACACCTTCTGGGACTTCGTCACCCTGCACACCGAGGCCACCCACCACACGCTGTGGAACATGTCCGACCGGGGCATCCCACGCTCCTACCGGACCATGGAGGGCTTCGGCGTCCACACGTTCCGCCTGGTCAACGCCGAGGGTGCGACCACGCTGGTCAAGTTCCACTGGAAGCCCAAACTCGGCGTGCACTCGCTGGTCTGGGAGGAGGCGCAGATCATCAACGGCGTCGACCCCGACTTCCACCGGCGCGACCTCGCGGACGCCATCGAGGCGGGCGCGTACCCGCAGTGGGAGCTGGGCATCCAGACGTTCCCCGACACCCCGGACCAGATGTTCGAGGGCATCGACCTGCTGGACCCGACGAACCTCGTGCCCGAGGAACTCGCGCCCGTCCAGCCGGTCGGGCTGCTGACCCTCGACCGCAACCCGTCGAACTTCTTCGCCGAGACCGAGCAGGTCGCCTTCCACGTCGGCCATCTCGTGCCGGGCGTCGACATCACCGACGACCCGCTGCTCGCGGGCCGGCTGTTCTCCTACCTGGACACCCAGATCACGCGCCTGGGCGGCCCCAACTTCCCGCAGCTGCCCATCAACCGTCCGCACGCGCCGGTCAACGACATGCTGCGCGACGGCCTTCACCAGACGGCCGTGCACCGGGGGGTCGCCCCCTACCGGCCCAACTCGCTCGACGGCGGCTGCCCGTTCCTCGCCGGGGCGGACACCGGGGCGTTCATCGAGGCTCCGGTCCGTGTGCCGGAGAGCACCAAGGTCCGCGAGGCGCCCGAGTCGTTCGCGGACCACTTCAGCCAGCCCCGCAGGTTCTGGCTGAGCATGTCCCCGCTGGAGCGCGAGCACATCATCGGCGCGTACACCTTCGAACTCGGCAAGTGCTACGAACAGGCCATCCGGGAGCGGGCCTTGCAGGTCCTGGCCAACATCGACCCGGAGCTGTGCGGTGAGGTGGCGACGGGCCTCGGGCTGCCGGCGCCCGCACCCACCGTGCCGCTGGCCGACGTCCAGCCCAGCCCGGCGCTGTCGCAGCTCGGCCGCACCTGGCCGACGGACGGCCGCGTCATCGGCATCGTCGTCGGCCCGGACGGCGACTTGGACGGCGTACGCGCCGTGCGCGAGGCGGTCGTCGAGGGCGGCATGGTCCCGCTGGTCGTCGCCCAGGCGGGCGGCGTCCTCGGCTCCGGTGAGGGCGCGGTGACCGTGCAGCGCACCTACGCCACCGCGCGGTCCGTCGAGTTCGACGCGGTACTGCTGGCCGGTCTGCCCGGGGTCGGCAGCGACGCGTACGGCGCCCGCGACGCCAAGGCGTTCCCCGCCGCCGCACAGCAGCTGACGGGCGATCCCCGAGTCACCCTGCTGGTGACCGAGGCCTTCCGGCACGGCAAGGCCGTGGGCGCCTGGGCGGGCGGCGAAGCCGTCCTCGAAGGGGCCGGGGTACCCACCGGGGCACCTGGCGTGGTGGTCGGTGACACCGGTACGGCCGCCCTGGAACAGCTCGTCCCCCTGCTGGGCGGGCACCGTGCCTGGGACAGGTTCACCGCGGCCTGAGCAGTCCGGCCGGGGCAGCAGCCGTCGATCGGCGTGCCGCCCCGGCCGCGTGGTGGAAACGCTTCCGGCATACGGGGGTTGGACCATGCAGACGTTTCTGCCGTACCCGGACTTCACCGAGTCGGCGGCCGCCCTGGACGCGCGCCGGCTGGGCAAGCAGCGCGTCGAGGCGCTTCAGGTGCTGCGGGGTCTGACGGTTCCCGGCTACGGATGGCGCCACCACCCGGCGGTGCGCATGTGGACCGGGTACGAGGAGGCGCTGGTGCGCTACGGCCTGGACGTCTGCGGGGTGTGGACGGCGACCGGACGTGCGGACACCTGCGCCGCCTCGCTGGTGGCCGGCTTCGACGGGCCGCCGGCCGGGGTCCGCACCCAGGAGCGGCTCGCCGAGGCGGGGGAACTGCCGCCGTGGCTCGGCGATCCCGCCTTCCACCGCAGTCACCGGTCGGCGCTCGTGCGCAAGGATCCCGAGTTCTACGCGGCACTGTTCCCCGGCGTGCCCGACGATCTGCCGTACGTCTGGCCGGCGTCGGACCGGGCCGCGCCGCGCGAGGGGTGAGCCCCTCGCCACGGCCCGTCGTCAGGTGCAGTCGAGCGCCGTGAGGTCCACCGCGCCGGCCATCGCCCGCATCCCCTTCTCAGACCGGCGGCGAGGAGGGTGCGTCTGTCGGGGTCCGTCGGGCGGGGGTTCATGGCGGCTCCGGAGGTCGGAGGGCCCGGGTGCGGTACCACAGGTCACGGACGGCCGCCTTGCCGGGAAGCCGAGCGCCGTCCAGTCGGCGCTGACCGGGGCCGGCGCGTCGGCCAGGTTGAACAGGGCGACTGGAGGCACCGTCGGCGTCAGCGCCGTGTCCGCAGGCGGGCCAGCAGGCCACGCGCCTGGGCCCGACGGCGCGGATCGGCCGCCGCACGCCGTGCCTGCTCCATCGTGCGCCGGCCCTGCGGGCTCCTGGCGAACTCCTTGATGCGCTGGATGACGCTCATCTCTGTCCTCCCCTTGTCTGTCGTCGTACTCCTCTTGCGGTCGTCCGGCTACCCCCGAACACGCCGATCAGGCCCGTCGGACGGGGTGTTCGGGGGCAGCCGGACCAACACGCCGCTCCCCCGCCGCCCGCCGTCGCCCGCTCACGCCGCGCGCCCCCTGGCCGCCGCCGTCCGCACCGGCGCGGCCGCGAGGCGGGCGCCCGCGGGCCGGGTGCGGGCGGCGCGGACCCGGTAGGTGGTCTTCGTCGGGTCCGTGACGGGCTCGCCCACCGTGATCCGGCCGGCCGCGTACAGCTCGTCACACTCGGTGGCGGACAGCGCGACATAGCAGCCACCCCGGCCGCTGTCGGCGTCCAGCGGCCGCCAGTAGCCGTACACACGGCGTCCGCCGGCGTGCTCGGTGACGAACACGGGTGTCCGTGGGTCGGAGAGGATGCGCAGCACGTCGGCCCCGGCGCGGCCCGGCGACACGCCGGGGCGGGGCGGCTGGGCCGGCCGCCCGTTCCGGACCGCACCGCCGTCGCCCGTGCGGGCCGGTCGCGGGGCCGGGGCCGGTGCCGGACGGGTCGCCGGACGCGCCTTCTCCTCGCGGCCGATCGGGAGCGGGCCGCGCTGCCGCGGCACGCCGCCCGCCGTGCCGACCGTGCCCGCCGCGCCGGACCCCTCCGCGCTCCGACGCTGCCAGGGGTGAGCGCCGGAACGTACGTCGAGGAGCTGCGGCTGGAGGGCGGTGGGCGGCATGATCGGTGACCTTTCCTCGGCGGGGACATGAGACCGACTACCCGGTTGAGCCGAAGTTGATCTCATGTGGGGCATCCTTCATGACGGCACTGACAACGGGCGGGTTCACCGGCGCCGCATCCCGCGCCGCCGGCGGTTGACCTCCAGCGATACGGGCACTCGGCGAGCCACGTGTCAGCGACTGCGGGAGGTGCACGGTGGCGGTACGGCATCGGCTGGTCAAGGCGAGTCCTCAGACGGTGTGGGACGTTCTCGCCGACGGTGACCGCTACGCGGAGTGGGTGGTGGGCACGTCGTCGACCCAGGAGAAGACGGGCGAGTGGCCACGCGTGGACGCCAAGATCGCCTACGAGATCCGGGTGGGGCCCGTCACCCTGGCCAACGAGACGGTCGTCCGGCGCTGCAGGGAACCGGACGTGCTGGAGCTGGAGGCGCGGGCGGGCGTGCTGGGCACGGCGCGGATCGCGTTCGAGCTGCGGCCGTGGGGCCCCCACTGTCTGGTGATCCTGGACGAACATCCGCTGCAGGGCGTCGGCGGGCTGTTGCACAACGCCGGCGTGGAGGTGGTGACCCAGCTCCGCCACCGGGCCCTCCTCGGCCGGCTGGCCAAGGTGTGCGAGGCCGACGCCCGCGGCGGAGTCCCCGACGGCGGGCGGAGGGCGCCCACCGGGGCGCGACCGCACGCCGCGGGAGGCGCCGATGCCTGACGCGGTGGTGATCGGCGCCGGACCCAACGGGCTGGTGGCGGCGAACCTGCTGGCCGACGCGGGCTGGAGCGTGGAGGTCCTCGAGGAGCAGCCGGAGCCCGGCGGCGCGGTGCGGCACGACCGGTCGGTGGACCCCGAGTTCGTCAGCGACCTCTTCAGCTCCTTCTACCCGCTGGCCGCCGCCTCACCCGTCCTGACCAGGCTGCGACTGCACGAGCACGGTCTGCGCTGGAACCATGCGCCCAGCGTCGTGGCCCATCCCCTCACCGACGGCACCTGTGCGGTCCTCGACCGCAGGGTCGACGTCACCGCCCGCTCCCTCGACGCCTTCCACGCCGGGGACGGAGCCGCCTGGCGTCGCCTGCACGAGGTGTGGGAACAGCTCCGCCCGGACATCCTCGACGCGCTGTTCACCCCGTTCCCGCCGGTGCGGGCCACGGCCAGGCTGGCGGCCAAGCTGCGCGCCGCGGGCGGTCTGCGACTGGCCAGGACGCTGGCCCTGCCGGTGCGGCGGCTGGGCGAGGAGGAGTTCGGGGGCGAGGGCGGCCGGCTGCTCCTGGCCGGCAACGCCCTGCACGCCGATCTCGCTCCGGAGGCCGCGGGCAGCGGCGGGTTCGGCTGGCTGATGGCCATGCTCGGCCAGTCCTACGGCTTTCCGGTGCCGGCCGGCGGCTCCGGCGCCCTCACCGAGGCCCTGGTCAGGCGGCTGCGCGCCCACGGCGGCGTACTGCGCTGCGGGCAGCGAGTCAGCCGGATCGTCGTCCGGGACGGGCGCGCGGTGGGGGTGCGCACCACCGACGGGGAGCAGGTCGCCGCAGGCCGCGCGGTGCTGGCCGACGTCTCCGTCCCCGCGCTGTACGGCGCACTGGTCGAGCCGGAGCACCTGCCGTCCCAGCTGCTGGCCGACCTCGAGCGTTTCCAGTGGGACTTCGCGACCTTCAAGGTCGACTGGGCGCTGAACGGGCCGGTGCCCTGGCAGGCCGAGGCGGCGCGTCGGGCCGGGACCGTGCACCTGGCCGACGGCCTGCACGAGCTCACCCGGTTCGCCGCCCAGCTCGCCATGCGTCAGGTTCCCGACCGGCCCTTCGCCCTGTTCGGCCAGATGACGACCTCCGACCCCGGGCGCTCCCCCGCCGGCACCGAGTCGGCCTGGGCCTACACCCATGTGCCGCAGCTGGTCGAGGGCGACGCCGGCGACGAGGGGCTCACGGGCGCCTGGGACGCGAGCGAGCAGGAGCTGATGGCCGACCGGGTCGAACAACAGGTCGAGCGGTTCGCGCCCGGCTTCCGGTCCCTCATCCGCGCCCGCCGCATCCTCGCCCCGCCCACGCTCCAGTCCCTCGACGCCAATCTGCACGGCGGCGCGATCAACGGCGGTACGACCGCGCTGCACCAGCAGCTCCTCTTCCGGCCGCTGCCCGGCAGCGGGCGCCCGGAGACCCCGGTGCGCGGGCTGTTCCTGGCCTCCGCCGGCGCCCATCCCGGCGGTGGTGTCCACGGCGCGCCGGGCGCCAACGCCGCCCGTGCCGCGCTGCGCCGGCACCGCCCGCCCGGCGGGACGTTCGTACAGCGGGCGCTCGCCCGCCGGGACCGCACCGGCGCGAAGAAGCCCACCGCCGGCTGACCGGCACCGCTCCCGCCGGACCACCGAGAGCCCGAGGACCGAGGACCCCGGGAACCGAGAGCCGACGACCCGAGGAATCGAAAAGCCGACGACCCGAAGAGCCGACGTCCCGAGGAGCCGAGAACCCGAGGAACGGAGCACGCCGTGCACGACAGTCCCCTCGAAGACCGCACCGCCGTGGTCACGGGAGCCGCCCGCGGGGTGGGAGCGGCGCTGGCTCGGGAGCTCGCACGGCGCGGAGCGCGCCTGGCGCTGATCGGCCACGAGGGGGCGGCACTGCGGTCCGTGGCCGCGTCGCTGCCCACTCCCGCGCTGGCCGTCGAGGCCGACGTCACCGACGGCGAGGCGCTGGAGCGGGCGGCCGAGGTCGTCCGTTCGCGGCTGGGGCCGCCCTCGGTGGTCGTCGCGAACGCGGGCATCGCGGAGGGCGGCCCGTTCGCCTCGGCGGACATGGCCTCCTGGCGGCGGGTGATCGACGTCAACGTCACGGGCAGCGCCCTGACGGCACGCGCCTTCCTGCCCGACCTGGTGGAGACGGCGGGCTACTACCTCCAGATCGCCTCGCTTGCCTCGATCGGGGCCGCTCCCCTGATGAGTGCCTACTGCGCCTCGAAGGCCGGCGTGGAGGCCTTCGCGCACGCGCTGCGGGCCGAGACGGCCCACCAGGGCGTGGCGGTCGGCATCGCCTATCTGAACTGGACCGACACCGACATGATCCGCGACGCGGACCGGCATGCGGTGCTGCGTGAGCTGCGCGCCAACATGCCGCCGCCCGCCCGACGCGTGTTCCCGCCGGAGTTCGTCGCGACGCGCCTCGCCACGGCCGTGGAACGCCGGCGCACCGCCGTCTACGTCCCGGCCTCGCTGCGCCTCGTCCAGGTGACCAGGGCCGCGCTGCCGGCCCTGGTCCTACGCCGCGCCCGCCGCGTGCTGCCCCGCCTGGAGGCCTCGGAAGCGTTGCGTCCCACCGGGCCGCTGGGCGCCGGTGGCCGAGCCGACGAAGCGGCGGCGGCACAGCGGCGGCACGCGCCCGACGGGCAGTGAGCACGGTGAGCGCCGGGGCTTACGACTCCCTTGCCTCGCGGGCCCATTCCTCGACGACGGGCACACATCTCTCGGCGAAGTACCCGTAGTCGTCGGGGGTGTTGTAGACATGGGCGGACAGCCGGAGGTAGCCGAGTCCGTCGAAGCTGGTGAACGCGGCCTCCACGCCCAGTTCGGCGGTCGCACGGTCGCGCAGGGCGTCCGCCGCGACCCGGCTCGTGCCCAGGCCCTCGGGCAGGCGGACCAGCCGCATCCCGGGGACGGGCATACCGACGTCGACGGGGTCGGCCGGGGTCCCGGTCCGGGCGAAGGCCTCCGCGACGACACGGGCGCCGTGGTCCGCCAGTTCGTCCATGTAGCGGCGGGCCGTGTCCCAGCCCCAGGTGTCGTCGATGAAGTCCAGTGCGGCGGGCGCGGCCAGGAAGCCGGTGGCGTCGAGCGTGCCCTGGTGGTCGAAGCGGTCCGGGAAGGGTTCGGCCGCGCCCCATGAGTCGATCAGCGGGTGCAGGTCCGCCCGCAGCGGGCCGTGGGCGACGAGCGCCGCCGTGCCGCGCGGGGCACAGCCCCATTTGTGAAGGTTGCCGACCCAGGCGTCGCAGACCAGGCCGTCCAGGGGCGCGGCCAGCAGACCGGGGGCGTGCGCGCCGTCGACGAGCAGGGTGATCCCGCGTCGCGCGGCTTCGGTCCCGACGCGTTCGACCGGCATCAGCCGGGCCGTCGCGGAGGTGATCTGGTCCAGGACGATCAGGGCGACGCCGTCGTCCACCTGCGCCATCACCGCTCGGTACGCCTGCTCGGCATCGGCCGCCAGGGGCACCCGGGCCGTGCGTACGCCGGTCCCCCAACGACGGGCCAGCCGCTCCGCGCCCATGGTGACGGCTCCGTAGCCGTGGTCGGTGACCACGATGTCCCCGCCGGGCCGGGCGGCCAGGGCGGTGTAGACGACGCTGGCCCCCGCGCTGGCGTTCGGCACGAGCGCCAGGTCCTTCGCGTCGGTCCGCAGGCGACCGGCCACGGCCGCACGGGCCGCTGCGATCCGGCCGGGCAGCGACGGGAACCACGCGACCGGGGCGCGTTCCATCTCCGCCCGCAGGGCGTTCTGCCGCTCCTGCGCCACTCGCGGGACGGCGCCGAACGAGCCGTGGTTGAGATGCCGCAGGTCCGGGTCGAGCGTCCAGGCCGCCAGCGCGGGCCGCCCGTCGGGCAGCGTCAACGGCCGGGGCACGGTGACGACTTCGCCCTCGTTCACGGATCTCCTCGGATCGTCCCTGGTCGGGTGCCCTGCCGGTGCCGGGCGGGCCCACGATACCCAGGCGGACGGGGACCCCGGGCGCGCGTCCTCGGGACCTCAGACCCCGGGAACCCCAGACCCCCGAGCCCCAGACCCCCGAGCCTCGGGACCTCAGCCGAAGAAGGACCGCTGCGCGGGCAGGCCGGGGGTGAAGGAGGACGGGGCGCTCATGACCCGGTCCAGGTCTCGCTTGATGCGTTCGGCCTCGCCTTTCACCTGAGCGGGCACGTCGCCCCGTTCGATGATGAGGCGGTGGTAGATCGGGGTGTCGTCGAAGACGGGGATCACCGAGGGGGCTCTGCTTTCGTGGACGGTCGGGCGGGCCGACACGGCAGGACTTGCTTCGGACACGGCCGACGATCCGACGGAGCGAACCGGCGTTTTTGCGACGTCTCCTGACGGTTCGACAGCCGAACCGACCGTGGTGACGTCATCGTATTGTCCCCGATGGCCTGGGTGCGGGTGACCACGGGGGGCCGGGAACGGTCGCGGTGGGCCGCGCGGAGGTGCCCCGGTCGGGCTCCGGCCGCCCTCGGCGCGGCCCCTCGCCGGCGGCGTGCGCTCCGCCCGCTGTCACCACGCCAGGGGGCCGTCCGCCGCGCAGGCCTCGGCGGCGAGACCCTCGATGTCCGGCTCAGGTCGCAGGAGTTGGGCGACGATCGCGGCGGTGGCGCGATGCCAGTCGGCGCACCGCCGGAGCATGGCGTGGTCGCCGCGGCGGACGAGGACGATGCCCGCCTGCGCCGCCGCCCGCCGGGCCCGCCGGACGTACTCCGCGGACTCCCCCGGATCGGTCACCCGGTCACGGTCTCCGTGCAGTACGACGATCCGCTTCCCGCCGAGATGGTCGACGGGTTCGCCGGGCGGGCACCACGGCGCCAGTGCGAGGACACCGCGCACCGCGGGATCGGCCGCCGCCCGCAGGGCCGCCCGGCCGCCCATCGAGTGGCCCACCAGGGTCACGGGCACCTCGCCGACCGTCCGGCGCAGTTCGCCGAGGGCCCGTGCGGTGTCGTGCACGGGATCGGCGGTCGCGTTCCAGCCCCGGTAGCGGTAGCGCACCTCGCCGACCAGCACGTCCTGACGGTCCGTCGCGGCCACGGCCGCCCGCAGGACGGGACGCATGCGCAGGGCGGCCAGGTGCCATCCTCGGGATGCCTCCCGGCTGTGTTCCCGGCCGCCGTGCAGGACCACGACCGCGGCGCCCGGGGCGCCGTCCGGCCGCTGCCGCACCACCAACGCGGAGGTGCTCCCCGCGGCGCCTCCCCCGTCTCCGGCCGCTTCCCCGACCGCCCCTTCGCCCGTTTCTTCGCGCACTGCCCGCCGCCCCTCTCGCCGCACATCCGGATCTTCTCGACGGTCACCGGTTCAGCCCACCACGAACTCCGGCTCCCACGGCCTCGGGCCCGCCGCGTCCTGCCACAGTTGAAGGTCCTCGCCGTCCACGCACACGATGCCGCATCGGCTCGCGTACTCGACGGCGGGTGCGGTGAAGTCGCCGGTGGTGACGACGGCCGCGACCTCGGCCCCGTGCACGGGGAAGCACGTCCCGCCGAAGCGCTGCATGTCCTGGGAACCGACACGGTTGGTGTCGCTGTACCGCTTGCACTGGATGACGAGCACGCGCCCGTCCGGTGTCCTCGCGACGACGTCGGCGCCCAGGTCGCCGGCCCCGCCGACGACCTCCACCTCGGTGCAGCCGTCGCGCCGGCACAGCTCGGCTATCGCCTCCTCGAACTCGTAGGGGTCCAGCTCGTAGGGGTCCACCTCCGCGTAGCGGATCTCCTCGGTGACGGCCGTCAGGTCGTCGAGGGGCTGGTCGAGCGGGATCGTCCGCGCCACATCGGGTCCCCCACCGGCCGGGCCCGCGGGAACGACGGCAGGCGTGGCCTCCAGGGTCTCGACCACCGTCTCCGTGGCTGCCTCCAGGGACTTCGCGGCGCGACGCGCGAGCCTCGCCGCCGAGAACCGGCGCTGCCCGCGCCAGCCGGCGAGGACGGCAGCGGCACCGACGAACACGATCGCGACAGCCCAGCCGGGGCGGTGCTCCGCCGCGGCCGTGGCGGTGCGGGCGACCGTGCCCAGCAGGGTCAGCAGAAGAGCGAGCAACACGAAGTACACGGCCGTGGAACGCAGTTCGAACCGCCGCGGACTGCGCGCGGGCTGCGGAACGTGCGGCGGTACGGCCATGGCGGTGCGTCCTCCCGGTACGTCAACGAAGATCATCAACCGTGTGCCCAGGCCCGGACGATCTATCGCCTGAGGAGTCGGTGTCCGCCCTAGGCGAAGGCGAGCAGGGGGAGTTCGGCGGAGTCGCTCAGTTCGGCCCAGACCGTCTTGCCGCGGCGGGCGTGGCGGGTTCCCCAGCGTTCGGCGAGCTGCGCGACCAGGAGCAGGCCTCGGCCGCCTTCGTCGAAGACACGGGCCCGGCGCAGGTGAGGGGTGGTGCTGCTGCCGTCGGAGACCTCGCACAGCAGGGTGCGGTCGTGGATCAGGCGCAGCCGGATGGGAGGTTGGCCGTAGCGGATGGCGTTGGTGACCAGTTCACTGACGACCAGCTCGGCGGTGAAGCCGAGTTCCTCCAGGCCCCATTCGCTCAGCTGCCGGGAGACGTCCGCGCGGGCCCGGGCGACGGCGGCGGGTTCGGCGGCCAGGTCCCAGGTGGCGACCTGGGAGGCGCCCAGGGCGTGGGTGCGGGCCAGGAGCAGGGCGACGTCGTCGTCCGGCCGGGTCGGCAGCAGGGCCTCGATGACGTGGTCGCAGATCTCCTCCAGCGAGGGAGCCGGCTGGACGAGGGCCTGGCGCAGCCTGGTGAGACCGGCGTCGACATCGTGGTCGCGGGACTCGACCAGCCCGTCGGTGAAGAGGGCGAGGAGGCTGCCTTCGGGGAGTTCGAACTCCGCCGCCTCGAACGGCACGCCGCCCAGGCCGAGTGGCGGGCCGGGCGGCAGATCCAGGATCTCGGCCGTTCCGTCCGGGGTCACCAGTGCGGGCGGCACGTGTCCCGCGCGGGCCAGGGTGAAGCGTCGGGAGATGGGGTCGTAGACGGCGTACAGGCAGGTGGCGCCCAGGTCTCCGGCGACTTCGCCGTCCACGTCGTCGGAGGCTTCGCCGGACAGGCGCAGAACGATGTCGTCGAGGTGGGTGAGGAGTTCGTCGGGCGGCAGGTCGATGTCGGCGAGGGTGCGTACGGCGGTCCGCAGCCGGCCCATGGTGGCGGCGGCGTGGATGCCGTGGCCGACCACGTCGCCCACCACGAGGGCGACCCGGGCGCCGGACAGCGGGATGACGTCGTACCAGTCGCCGCCGACGCCGACCTTGTCGCCCGCGGGAAGGTAGCGGTAGGCGACCTCGGCCGCGGACTGCCGCGGCGCACCGCGCGGGAGCAGGCTGCGCTGGAGGGTGAGGGCGGTGGCGCGGGCGTAGCTGTAGCGGCGGGCGTTGTCGACGGCCACGGCCGCCCGGGCGGCGATCTCCTGGGCGAGGAGCAGGTCCTCGTCGTCGTAGAGGTCGGGGTTGCGGTGCCGGGAGAACCGGGCGACGCCCAGCGTGGCGCCCCGGGCGCGCAGCGGCACCACGAGGGTGGAGTGGACGCGCGGGGCGGCCGCGTCGCCGTGGTGCTTGGCGGGCTGCCCGGTGATCAGGGCGAGAGCCTCGGGCGACCCGTCCGGGCAGGTGTGCAGCTCCTGCGTCGCGGGGCCCGGTTCGGGACCGTCGTCCGTCACCGAGGCCCGCGCGGTCCGGCGCAGCACGAGGGGGCCCTCGTTCGAGAATTCGTGGCTGTGCAGGGCGGCGTCGAGCAGGTCGACGGTGACGAGGTCGGCGAAGCGCTCGACGGCGTGATCGGCCAGTTCTTGCGTGGTGCGGGCGATGTCCAGGGTGGTGCCGATGCGCACGCCCGCCTCGTTCACCATCGACAGCCGCCACTGCAGCCGGCGGTCCCGCTCCTCCTGGAAGGCAAGGACGCCCTGTTCCGAGGTGCGGTCCACGTACGCGGCCGCCGTCGCGATCACGTGCCGTGCGGCTTCGCTGACCAGCTCGGCGTCGTCGGTGAACCGGGGCATCTCCGCGAGCAGCCGGTCGAGGACGATGGACTGCGCCAGCCGGAAGCCCCGCAGCATCGTGCCGAGCGGGGTGCCGTGCCGGGCCAGCCGGCGCGCGCGGTCCAGGTCCGCCGGCGGTGGTTCGATCAGCGACGGTTCGACGGCGTGCTCGAGGCCGAACAGCCCGGCGGCGACGTGCTCGGCGACGTTCTCCGCCACCATCCACGCGATGCCGGGGTCGTCCCACAGCTCGGGAAGCTCCCGCCGCAGGCCACGCTCCACCTCGGCGATCAGCTCGTCCGCTCGCGAACCGAGCTCGCGTACGACACGGGACACGAGACCGGCAGCCGTCAGATCCACAAGGACGACGTTACGCCGTACGGGCGCGTAGGCCTCGTCGGGAGAGGGTCCGCCCGGGCGCCCCACTTTCCGTAGCGGTCACTCCAGGCGACGGCGGGCGCGCACTCCCGGGGAGAAGGGGCGCGCCCGACGAAGCCGTCTCCCCGCAGAACCAGTCGACAGGAGGCCTGCGGGGCCGGTATCCGGGGCGGTGCCCGGCCCCGGTGATCCGGGGCGGTGTCCGGGGCGGGTGATCCGGGGCCGGGCGGGCGGTTACGGCTTGCGTCCTACACCGCAATAGGCGTCGACGGCGGTGAAGTTGGCCGAATCGTCGGGGTGCGCACGCCACTTGGTGACCTGGACGATCCCCGGTTCCACCAGCTCCAGCCCGTCGAAGAGGCCGCCGATCTCCTCGACGGCGCGGACGTGGTAAGGCACGGCGCCGCTCGCGTTGTACGCCTCCGACGCGGCGATCATGCCCTCGCTGGTGGCCGTGCTGTCGCTGATCACCAGGTGGCTGCCCGAGGGGAGACCGGCCATGAGCCGCCGGACCAGGTCGCGTGCCTGCGCGTAGTCGCCGACGTGGCCGAGCGTGTTGAGGATCATCAGAGCGACCGGCCGGGAGAGGTCCAGCGTTCCCGCGGCGGCTTCCAGCACGGCTTCCGGGTCGTACAGGTCCGCGTCCAGATAGGCGGTCCTGCCTTCCGCTGTGCTCGTCAGCAGGGCGTGGGCATGGGCCAGGACCACGGGGTCGTTGTCGACGTACACGATCCTGGCGTCCGGGGCCACGCTCTGCGCCACCTGGTGGGTGTTGTCGGCGGTGGGCAGACCGGTACCCACGTCCAGGAACTGGCGGATGCCCCGCTCTTCGGCGAGGTGCCGCACCGCTCGTCCCAGGAAGTGCCGGCTGGCGACCGCCACGTCGACGAGGCCGGGGAAGATCTCCTTGATGTGGTCGCCGATCTCCCGGTCGACCTCGTAGTTGTCCTTGCCGCCGACGAAGTAGTTCCAGAACCGGGCCGAGTGCGGCTTGGACGTGTCGATCCGGCCGGGTGTTCCGGCGGTCGCGGTGGTCTGGGAAGTCGGGTCCGACACGGCAAGGCCTCCTGCACGGCTACGTAGTTGATCAGGGCACCAACGTAGGCGAACTTTCTTCCCGGGCAGGGACGTTGAGAGCGCTTACTGTCGGCCGCCATGCCGTTTCGGCCATACGGCAGCTCGGGGCGGCGCGTCGGCCCCGGTAAGCCGTTTCCCCAGAGTGATCGACGATGGCCGACGGAGACCGACGGCGGCGGACGTCCGCGGCGGACCGGCGGGCGGGTGGTTCAGCCGGCGCTGTAGCCGAGTTGGCGTCTCATGTACGGCGTCATGAGGGTCTTCGCCTTCGCGAGCACCGAGGTGCGACCGCCCAGTACGGCACTCTCGCCGCCCGGCACGGGCAGCACGGTCAGCCCGTCGGCGGGGCCGAAGGGCACGATGAGCGGGGTGCGCCGGACCGGCCGGTAGAGGCGGGGCTCCTTGCGGTGCCGGCCGGAACTCCTCAGGTGGACGCGGATGTTGTGCGCGGCGAGATCGGCCTGGGCCAGCGCGGCGGGGGTGATCTTGAGTTCGGTGGCGTCGTTCACGTCACCGACCGCGAACACGTCGGGGCGCCCCTCGACCCTGAGCCTCCGGTCGACCTTGATGTGCCCGGCCGCGTTCAGCCAGTCGCCGTGTCCGGCCAGGCGCAGCCAGAGCGTGTTGGGTGTGGTGCCCGTCGCCCAGAAGGAGAGGTCCGCGTCGATGATGTTGCCGCGCGCGTCGCGATAGGTGCCGAAGTCGTTTCCGGGGGACATGAACGAGTCGAGGCGTACCTCCACGTCGTGGGACTCCAGCCAGGCCAGCGCCCGGCGCCCGGCCCGCCGGCTGCCGGCGGAGTTCAGCAGCGCCGGCCCCGCATGGGCGAGCGTGACCCGGGCGTCCGGCCGGGCCAGGCGTATCTCGGCGCTGAGTTCGACGCCGGAGGGCCCGCCGCCGACGACGAGAACGTGTTCGGCGGCGGCGACCTTGCGCTGGTGGCCGGCGAAGGACTTGATCGTCTCCTCGGTGGTGGTGCCGGTGAAGCGGGCCGGTTCGGGGTAGTCGGCGCCGGTGGCGATCACGACGACGTCGTAGGGAAGCCGTTCGCCCGTCGCCAGGACGACCTGCCGTTCGTCGGTGTCGACGCGGACCGCCTTGCCCACGACCACCCGGCCGTCGCGCAGCAACCGGTCGTACGGAATGAAGGGGGTGACCGACCACTCCGGGCGCACACCGGCGCGGAGCGAGGCGATGCGGTGGAAGAACACCTCTTTGCGGTCCACCAGCGTGACCCGGGCCGTCGCGTCCAGTCGTTTCGCCAGCCGGATGCCCGCGTAACCTCCGCCGATCACCACTATGTCGCCGTCGCGCACGCGTGTCTCCTGTGCAGGGGGGAAGCGAGCGGCCGCGCCGTGGGGGGGGGCTCCCTCGGCCACTCGAACTGCCGACGAGCGTAGCGCTTGAAGTTTTAAGTTCTGGTGGAGGCGTGTGCAGCTGTGTGCACGTTCGGTGAAGCCGTGCGGCCGTGCGGGCGCGAACGGTTCAGGTGGCTCGCGGCAGGCGCGCACGGTTCAGGTGGCTCGCGGCCAGGCGCGCAGCAGCGCGGCGATCCTTCCGGCGGTGCAGGCGGGATCCCGCAGCAGGTCGCGCAGGGCCACCGCGTCCTCGCGGGTGGGTTTGACCGGGATGCCGGAGGCGTCCAGGTACATCACGCCCGTCGCCGCGGCGACGGCCATGTTGGACCGCTCGAGCCAGCGGCAGCGGCCGAGGACGTGCACCAGGGCGGCGGCGCGGGCGTAGGGCCCGTCGTAGACGGGCTGCTCGAGCAGATCGGCGCGGTGGCAGGCGACCGCCGCCACCGGCACCCCGTAGTCCTCGGGGGTGGGGTCGGCCGCGCCGGCGACCTCGGCGACCTGGAGGATCCAGGGAACATCGATGTGGACTTCCATCAGGCGGCGTGCGCTCCCGGGACGCGCCGGTCGGCGTCCTCGGCCTCGTCGAAGACGGCCTGGTGCTCGTCCAGGAAGCGCCGTGCCGCGTCCAGGCCGCGCTGCCGCAGCCCGTCGGCGTCCTCACGGACCAGGGCGGCGATGTACTCGCCGAGCGGCAGGCCCCGGTCCTTGGCCCGGGCCCGGGCCAGCTCCGCGATCTCGTCGTCGACGCGCGCGCCCAACTGTGTCTTCGCCATACGCAGACGGTAACAGCTGTTACCAGGCTGCGGCAGCCCCCTTCTTCAGCGGCGCGGGTTCGCCGCACCCGCGGCCGCGACGACACGGTCCCGCTCGGACCGTGTGAGCAGGCCCTCCGCCGGCCAGACGTCCGCCAGGGCACGCACCGCGTCCACGAAACGGGCGGCGGTCGCGAACGGCGCCTGCTGCCAGAGGACGTCGAGGAAGGTCAGGCCGTCCCCCCGGCGCGGTTCGCCACCCCCGAGTCGGTGGCGCCGAAAACGACGACCGGCTCGGCGCGCCTGAAGTAGGCGTGGCAGGCGGCGTCGTCCGCGAGGTGGAACGGGGCCAGGGCCAGGCCGTGCGCGGTGAAGTGCTGCGGACGCCCCTCGGGCCGGACCGCGTCGGCCAGATCGCCCCGGAGGGTGAAGTCACGGTAGAAGGAGAACTGCTGGGCGGACACGCAGGGTGGAACGCGTAGGGCGGGCGCCGCTCGGCCGGACGTGCCCTGCCGGTCGCCCACCGGTGCACGACTAGTCCCCGGGGGGCGCGGTCGGCGGTTCCGTCGTGGTCGGCAGCCACACCCGCATGGTCGAGGGGCCTCGGCGCGCCCAGGAGTGGTAGGGCACCAGGACGATGCCGGTGCGCTCGGCAGCGGGGGCAGGGGCCTGGCCGAGCGGCTGGTAGGGCCAGGTGGCGTCGTGCGGGGCGACGAGTTCACCGGGCGCCAGGACCGTGTCGTCCGGCCCGTCCTGCGGTGTCGCGGACGGATCCACTCGTACGGCGTCGACCTCGTGCCCGTCCGGCAGGTCCACGGACTCGGCGCAGTACACCAGCGGGCCGCGCTGGACGGCGGCGGTGCCGCGCACCGCGTCGATGCGCGGGTCGGGCGTGATCCAGCGCGGGATCACCGGCAGTTCGAGCCGTACCTCCTCACCGGGCCGGAACAGCCGGGTGACCGTGGCCGTGCCGGGTGCTACGGCCCGGCGCGCGCCGTCCGGGCCGACCAGCCGGACGGGGGCACCCTCCGTCCACGCGGGGACACGCAGCGACAGCGTCCAGGGGCGGTCCGGCGACCGGTCGATGCGCACGCTCACGCTCCCCCCGGTGGGGTAGTCGGTACGGATGCGCAGCGCGACACCGTGACCGCCCGCGAGGGAGGTGGCGATCTCGGCGTCGGCGTACTGGTGCAGCTGGATGCCGTGGTCGTCCGCCGTCGCCAGGTAGCCGGGCAGCAGCGCCAGGGTCCGGGACACGTTGGTCGGGCAGCAGGACACCGCGAACCAGGGGGCACGCAGGCTCGATTCGGCACGTGGGCTGTCGGCGTCCGGCGGGGGTACGGTGCCGCGGCGGCGCCGGTGCAGGGTGTTGGCGTAGAAGAAGGCGCGGCCGTCCTCGGACGGGGAGGTCGCGACCACGTTGAACAGGGTCCGCTCCGCCAGGTCGGCGTAGCGCGGCTCGCCGGTGGCCAGCAGCAGCCGCCAGCTGAGCATCACGGAGGCCACCCCGGCGCAGGTCTCCGAGTAGGCACGGTCCGGCGGCAGCACGAAGTCGTCGCCGAAGGACTCGTCCCGGTGGTGCGAGCCCATGCCGCCGGTCAGGTAGGTGCGCCGGGCCACCCCGGTCTCCCACTGCCGTACGACCGCGTCGAGCAGGGCGTCGTCCCCGGTCTCCACCGCCACGTCGACGGCGCCGGCCGCGAGGTAGAGGGCGCGGACGGCGTGGCCGCGCAACGCCGTCGCCTCCCGCACGGGCAGGTCGTCCTGGTAGTAGACGCGGCCGAACTCGGGGTCGGCGAGGGTGCCGTGCCCGCGACGGTCGACGAAGAGCGCGGCTTGGTCGAGGTAGCGCTGCTCCCCCGTCACCCTGGCCAGTTCGACCAGGGCCGTCTCGATCTCCGGATGTCCGCACACGCCCTCGATGCCGCCCGGGCCGAAGGTGGCGCACACGTGGTCGGCGGCCCGCCTGGCGATCTTCGCCAGCTCGCCCTCACCGCGGGCCCGGGTCTGGGCGACGCCCGCCTGGATCAGGTGCCCGTAGCAGTACAGCTCATGGCCCCATTCGAGGTCGCTGTAGCGGGGCTGCTGACCGGGGCGGCCGAAAGCGGTGTTGAGGTAGCCGTCCGGTTCCTGGGCGGGTGCGATGACCTCGGTGAGTGCGGCGATCCGCGAGTCGAGCGGACCGCCGGGAGCCTGTCCGGCCTGCCAGGCCATGGCTTCGAGCAGTTTGTAGACGTCGGAGTCGGCGAACTCGCGGCCCCGCCGGTCCCGGTGGATCCGGCCCTCCACGGCGGCCCGGAAGTTGCCGATCCAGCCGACGCGTTCCATCCAGTCCCGGCAGTGGTCGAGTGTGGCGGTCGCGTTGGTCTGCCGACGCCGGGCCCAGAAGCCCCCGGTGATCCGGACCTCGTCGAGGCCGAGCGGCCGCAGCCGTCCCCGGCTCGGCGCCACCGGCACAAAGGATGAGCGCACCGTGTTCTCCCTCACCAGTTCATGCCTTCGATTCGTCCCTTCGGTGGGTCCGTCAGGTGATCGCGCGGTCAGGCAGCGCTTCAGCCCTTGAGCGCGCCCGACATGAAGCCCCGTACGTAGTGCCGTTGCAGCAGCAGGAACAGGAGCAGACAGGGCACGGCGAGCACCACCACCCCGGCTTCGGTGGCGCCGTAGTCGACGGCGCCCATGCTCTGCTGGCGCAGGTTCGCGACGGCCAGCGGCAGCGGCGCCTTCTCGCTGTCCGAGATGAGGATCAGCGGTGCGATGAAGTCGTTCCAGGCCGCGAGGAAGGCGAACAGCCCCACCGTGATCAGCCCCGGTCGCACCGCGGGAAGGAGCACCCGGCGCAGCGCGCCCGCGGTTCCGCAGCCGTCGACCAGGGCTGACTCCTCCAGTTCGCGCGGCACCGCCTCGAAGGAGATCCGCATCATGAAGGTGGCGAACGGCAGTTGGAACATGGCCAGCACCAGACTCAGCCCGAGCAGCGAGTTCTGGAGGTGGAGTCTGCCGAGCAGCACGTAGAGCGGGATGAGGAGCGTGGCGTACGGGACCATGAGGATGGCCAGGGTCAGCAGGAACAACAGGTTCTTGCCCGGGAAGTCGAAGCGGGCGAAGGCGTAGCCGCCGAGCAGGGAGACGCCGAGGGTCAGCGCGACGGTGAGCGCGGAGACGACGGTGCTGTTGCCGAGGTACCGCCACAGGCCGGCGTCGTAGTCGAGCAGCGTGCGGTAGTTGCCGAGGCCGTAGCCGGTCTCCTGCGCGGTGCCGGGCTGTCCCTCGACCGAGGCCCAGGCGTTCCACAGCAGCGGGAAGAGGAAGATGACGGCCAGTCCTCCGGCGACGACGTAGTAGGGCGTCCGGCCGAGGGCTCTGGTGAGCACCGAAGTCTCCTGTCTCGAGCGGGTCATGACTCGTCGGCGCGGCGAAGGCCGCGGAACTGGAGGGCGTTGAGCAGGAGCAGCGCGGCCAGCACGACGATCGACAGGGCTGCGGCGGTGCCGAGGTTCAGCCGCTGGAACGCCTCGCGGTAGATCAACTGCACGACGGTGACGGTGCTGTTGTCGGGTCCGCCCTTGGTGAGGACGAAGAACTGGTCGAAGGCGAGCAGTGATCCGGTGACGCAGAGCAGCAGGGAGAGGGCGAGCGACGGACGCAGCAGCGGCAGCGTGATGGAACGGAAGATCTGTCCGCGGCCGGCGCCGTCCATCCGGGCTGCCTCGTACACCTCGTGGGGGATGCGCTGGAGACCGACGAGCAGGATCAGCATGTAGAAGCCGGCGAACTTCCAGACGACGAGGAACACCGTGGACAGGAGGGCCGAGGTCGGCGTGCCGAGGAAGGAGACCGGGTCGTCGGCGAGGCCGAGCCGCTCCAGGAGGCGGCTGAGCGGGCCGGTGGTGGGGCTGTAGAGGCCCCAGAAGAGCAGGGAGGCCGAGGCGAGGCCGAGGGCGCCCGGCAGGAAGTACACCGTACGGAAGAAGCCGGCGCCGGGTCGGGACTCCTGTACCAGCAGGGCGAGGAGCAGCGCCAGGCCGAGCAGGACGACCGTGACGATCCCTGTGTAGAGGAGGGTGAAGCGCACGGCCGGCCAGAACAGGGGGCTGTCGGTGACGTCGGTGTAGTTCTCCGGGGCGTTGCCGCCCCGGTCTCCGGCGAGCAGCGGCCAGTCGCTGAGCGACATCTGGCCGACGAGGAGGAGGGGCAGGAGGAAGAAGACGGTGACGAACACGGCGGTGGGGGCCGCGTAGCCGAGGCCCTGGAGCGTGCGGGAGTGCCGGCGGGGCGCGGCGGTACGGGGTCGGCGGGCCGGGCGACGCACCACGGGCCGGTCCGCGGTGGTCGCTCGGTCGGGCGCCTTGACCTGCATGGCTCTCCTCTGCCGGGTGACGTGGGAGGGGTGGTGCCGGGGTCCGGTCGTCCGGTGCCGTGCCGTTCAGTCGGCCAGTGAGGCGGTGACCGCCTTGTTGTCCTTGTCGACGGAGCTTCCGTCGCCGAAGACGGCGTCGCGCATCAGGGACAGCCAGGGCCCGTTGGGGTCGTTGAAGGTCTGGCCGAACTTCAGGGCGTACGGGGTGCGGCCGTTCGCCACGAGCCGGTTGACGGCGACGAGGCGCGGGTCCGCGGCGGAGTACTTGTTGGAGGCGAGGTCGGTGCGGGCCACGACGTCCTTGTGTGCGGCGACCACGTCGACCTGGGCCTCGTCGCCCAGTGACCAGGCGAGGAAGTTCCAGGCCTGGTCGGCCGATCTGCTGGTGGCGGAGATGCCGATGGCGTCACCGCCGACGAAGGTGGAGGTGCCGCCGTCGGGTCCGGGGATGGGTGCGACGCCGAGGTCCAGGTTCTTGGGCATCAGGCCCAGCGTGGTCGAGGGCATGGGCATGACGCCGACCTTTCCCTTCGGGAAGACGCCGGTCCAGGTGGTGCCGGTCTCGTCGCGTGCGCCGGGGGCCACGATGCCGTCCTTCACCCAGCCCCGGTAGGTGTCGTAGACCTTCTTCGCGGTGGCGGAGTCGAGGTTCGCCTCGGTTCCCTCCTTGTTCAGGACCTCCTCTCCCCCGGCCCAGATGGACGGCCACCAGGTGAAGACGCCGCAGCCACCGCAGTTGCCGCCGAAGAAGGTGCCGTCGACGCCGCCGCCCAGCGCGTCCACGGCCCGCGCCTGCCGGTCCCACTCGCTCAGCGTGGCGGGCGGCTTGGCGGGGTCGAGCTTCGCCTTCCGGTAGAGGTCCTTGTTGTAGAAGAGCACCGACAGGTCGAGGGTGTGCGGGACGACGTACTTCTTGCCCTCGTAGGTGCCCGCCTTGATGTGCGACTGGGCCAGGTCGGCGGCGAAGGGCAGGGCGTCGACGCGCTCGGTGAGGTCGGCGAAGAGGCCGCTGGTGGTGTAGTTCGGCACGAACACCACGTCGGAGGCGAAGAGGTCGGGGAGGTCCCGGGAGCCGGCCGCCGCGCCGACCTTGGCCTGGTAGTCGTCGGTGGGGACGACGGTGAGCCTGATCTTGTTCTTGTGGGCCGCGTTGTACGCCTCGACCAGCGCCTCGCTCTGCGGGCGGGTGGCCGCGCGCGTCCACATCGTCAGTGTGGTGCCGTCGTCGACGCCCTTGGCGCCCGCTGCCGCGCCCCCTCCCCCGCCGTCCGGGTCGCCGTCCGACGACCCGCAGGCCGTGATCAGGCTCGCTGCGGCGAGGAGCGCGACGACGCCGGTGGTGAGCCGGCGGACGGGTCCACGTGGTCCGGTCGTGCTCCCCATGACGATCCCCCTTGGATGGGTTCTGCGACGGAAAGAAACCGAAAAGGCTTTCTGAAAGCTAGAACCCGGCTCACGACCCGTCAATCCCCTTGCAGGGAACGGTTGTACGGGCCGCCGCGCCGGGTGATGCCGAAAACTGTGAAAGCCCCTTGCGGGCATCCCGGCCGAAACATCTCGCGTACGGTTTACGCACGCGCCGCGAGACAGGAGAACCTCCATGACACCGGCCGTCGGCCCCTCTCGTTCGCAGCCCGCCACGCTCAGCGATGTCGCCCGGCTGGCCGGAGTGTCCATCGCCACCGCGTCCAAGGCCCTCAACGGCCGCACCCAGGTGCGCGCGGAGACACGGCAGCGGGTGATCGAAGCGGCCGAACGGCTGGCCTTCCGGCCGAACCAGCTGGCACGCGGACTGCTGGTCGGACGGTCGGGCACGGTCGGACTGCTGACCAGCGACCTGGAGGGCCGGTTCAGCATCCCGATCCTCATGGGCGCCGAGGATGCCTTCGGGGCCGGCGAGGTCGCGGTGTTCCTGTGCGACGCCCGCGGCGACGCGATCCGCGAGCAGCACCATGTCCGCGCGCTGCTGGGGCGCCGCGTCGACGGTCTCATCGTGGTGGGCAGCCGGACCGACCCCCGGCCCTCCCTGGGGCGTGAGCTCCCCGTGCCCGTCGTCTACGCCTACGCGCCGTCGGACGATCCGGCCGATCTGTCCATCGTGCCCGACAGCGTCGACGCCGGCCGGATCGCGGTCGAGCACCTGCTGGCCTGCGGCCGCACCCGGATCGCGCACATCACCGGCGACCCCGGGTACCTGGCGGCGCGGGAACGGGCCGAGGGCGCCCTGGCCGCGCTGGCCGACGCCGGTCTCGCCCCGGCCGGCGAACCGAGGTTCGGGGCGTGGTCGGAGGGCTGGGGACGGGCGGCCACCGCGCTGCTGCTCGACCGGCATCCGCATCTCGACGCCGTGCTGTGCGGCAGCGACCAGATCGCCCGGGGCGTCATGGACGTCCTGCGCGAGCGGGGCCACCGGGTGCCGGAGGACGTGGCGGTCATGGGCTTCGACAACTGGCAGGTCCTGACCGCTGCCTCGCGGCCGCCGCTGACCAGCGTCGACATGAATCTGGAGCAGGTCGGCCGCGCGGCGGCGCACGCCCTGTTCGGCGCGATCGGCGGGGTGCGGCGCTCGGGCGTGGAGACCGTGCGCTGCCGCGTGGTGATCAGGGGGTCGACGGCGCCGCTGTCCTGAGCCTCCCACCGCCTCGAACGCCTGGGCCTGCCGCTGCCCCGAACTCCGGAACCTCCCGGCCCGCGGTCCCGGTGCGCCCCGCCCTCTCTTGACACTTCATCAGGTCGCTCCTACGTTGCGAAAACCTTTTAGGTCAGTTTCCGTTCCGCATGTCAGGCACATGCCATTGCCGGCTCGCCGTCACCCTGACAGGGAGCACCTCATGAAGCGCCTCCTCGTCGCACTCGTGCTCATCCTCTGTTCCGTCTGTTCCGTGACCCCGGCCGCCGCCGCGCAGACGATCGGGTTCCCCTCCTTCACCGGACCCGCGATCCCGGCTCCGCCCGTCGCCTACACACCGGGCGACATGATGCGAAGCATCTACGACGCGGAAAGTTCGGGAACCGATTTCTGGATGGACCGGCTGCTGGCCCGCACCGGCGACGACCCGGCCGGGCCCTGGCTGATGAGCCGGGGCCGGGCGGTCTTCATGAAGACCCACAACCCCGCGGTCCTCGGCTTCGGCGGTCATGTCGCCTACTGGGAGAGCGTCAACGACAACAACGCCTACACCGTCGCGATCAGCCCGGGCACCTTCACCGAACAGGTCGCCCAGCGGCGGCAGGTGCCGAGCCACTGGAAGAGCGTGCACACCAACGGCTCGATCACCGTCACTCAGACCAAGTTCCTCACCGAGAACAACGTCGCCGTGACCAACCTGTCGATCAGGAACAACGGCACCGGCTCCACCACCCTCCAGTTACGGGCGACTTCGCCGATCGCCACCACGGGTACCGGCAGCGAGCTGACCGGGCAGGTGAACGCCTACAACAACCTCACCACCATCCGGCCGCGCCTGACCGGCGACGGCTTCAGCGTCTCCGGCGGCGGCCTCGACCGGTCCGTGACCGTCGGCGCCGGAGCCACGGTGACCGCCAAGGTGGTGATGGGCTTCGTCACCGACGAGATCCCCGAGTCGCTCACCGAGTACAACGCCTATGCGGGCTACTCCGACACCACCGCCTTCGCCACCCACGTCAGGGCGTACAACCTGTGGTGGGCGCGGAACGTGCCCTACATCGACGTGCCCGAAGGGGCGATCAAGAAGAACATCTACTACCGCTGGTGGCTGATGCGCTTCAACAACCTCGACGCCGACATCCCCGGGCAGACCTTCCAGTTCCCGACCTCGACCGAAGGTGTCCTGGGCTACAACAACGCGATCGCGCTCACCCAGCCCATGCACATCGACGACCTGAAGTACCTGCGCGACCCGGCCTACGCCTACGGGGACTGGCTCAGCGCCGGCCAGACCTCCAAGGGCGGCCGCTTCCTGGACAACCCCGGTGACCCGGAGAACTGGTCCAACAGCTACACCCAGTACATCGCCGAGGCGGCGTGGAAGAGCTACCAGATCCACGGCGGGCAACCGGCGATCGCCGGCAACCTCGCACGCTACGCGGAGGGAGACGTCAAGGGACAGCTCTCCTCCTACGACCACGACAACAACAAGCTCATCGAGTACGACTGGGGCGCTCTGACGGGCAACGACGCCGATGCCGTCTCCTTCCACTGGAAGCCCGGGAACATGGACCGCGCCGAGTCCGCCTACCAGTACAGCGGCGCGCTCGCCGCCGCCCAGGCCTACGAGGCGGTCGGCAACACGGCCAAGGCCACCGAGATGCGCACCCTCGCGACGCAGATCAAGGACGCCATCGTCAACGTCCTGTGGAACCCGAACCGGCAGCTGTTCGAGCACCGGCTCAAGTCGACGAACGAGTGGGTGCCCTGGAAGGAGATCAACAACTACTACCCGTTCGCGGTCGGGGCGGTCCCCGACACCGCGACGTACAAACAGGCCCTGCGCCTGTACGACGACCCGGCCCAGTACCCCGTCTTCCCCTTCTACACGGCCAACCAGGTGGACAAGAAGGCGGCGGCCGACGCCGGGAACCCCGGCTCCAACAACTTCTCCACCATCAACTCGACCGTGCAGTTCCGGCTCTACTCCTCCGTGCTGCGCAACTACTCCAACTCCTGGATGAACGCGACCGACTACAAGAAGCTGCTGTACTGGAACACCTGGGCGCAGTACATCGGCGGCAACACCCAGTGGCCGGACGCGAACGAGTTCTGGGCGGACTGGAACGGCACCGGGATCGACTACCGGTCCTGGATCCACCACAACATCCTGGGCAGCAGCAACTGGACGGTGATCGAGGACGTCGCCGGGCTGCGGCCGCGCAACGACGCGAAGGTCGAGCTGTCCCCGATCGACATCGGCTGGAGCCACTTCACGGTCAACAACCTCCGCTACCGGGGCGCCGACCTGACCGTCGTCTGGGACGACCCGGCCGACGGCGTGGTGCGCTACCCCGGCGTCCCGGAGGGCTACTCGATCTTCGTCAACGGCAGCCGGGCCGCGACGGTCGGTTCGCTGGTGCCCTTCACCTGGGACCCGGCCACCGGAAACGTGACCACCAGCGGCACGGTCACCCACCACACGGCCGTCGCGGGGCTCAGGGCCCCGAACCAGGTCGTGCAGAACAGCCCCCGGATGGTCGACATGCTCGCCAAGGCGGGCGTCGACCTGACCGCCGACCTCACCAACCTCGCCGCCGGGGCGACCGTGTCCGCCTCCGCCACCGGGTCCGGCAGCAGCACCGCCGGCGCGATCGACGGATACCCCACCAACGAGCCCTTCTGGGGCGCCGGCGGGTCGGCCAACAGCCAGGACTGGTACGAGCTGAACTTCGGCACGGCCCGCACCCTCGACGAGGTACGCCTGTACTTCAAGGACAGCCGCCCGGCCAGTACGACCTACCGGGCACCGTCCGCGTACACCGTCCAGTACCACGACGGCAGTTCCTGGGTGAACGCACCCGGCCAGACCAGGAGCCCGGCGGTGCCACGCGCCAACTACAACCTCGTACGGTTCCCGGCGGTCACCGCCCAACGCGTCCGGGTCCTGGCCACCAACGCCTCCGGTGCCAAGACGGGACTCACCGAGATCAAGGTGTACCACCGGGGCGGCGTCCAGCCACCGGCCAACCTGGCGACGTCCGCGACACCCTCCGCGTCCTACACCTCCCCCTGGGAGGCCGTCGCCGCCGTCAACGACGGAATCGACCCGCCGTCGTCCGACGACACGGTGAACCCGCGCTGGGGGACCTGGCCGGAGACCGGCCAGCAGTGGGCGGAACTGACCTGGCCGTCGGCGAAGACCCTGAACAGGGCCGAGGTGTACTTCTTCGACGACGACCAGGGCATCGACATGCCGGCAGCCTGGAAGCTCCAGTACTGGAACGGCAGCGCCTACGTCGACCTGCCCGGAACCGGCGGCTATCCGCTGGTCAAGAACCAGTACAACACCGTCGCCTTCACCGCCACGAGGACCACCCGGCTGCGGGTGCTGCTCACCGGCAACGGCACCGACTCCGTCGGCCTCCTCGAAGCAAAGGTGTACGGACCGTGACCCGTTCCACATGCCTGGCCGCGCTCATCGCCCTGCTGACCCTGGCGGTCGCCTTCCTCGTGGCGCCGCCCGCCTCCGCCGCCGTCGCGTTCACCTCGACGGGGGTGAACCAGAACGGCGGCAACTGCTTGGATCTACCGGGTGGTTCGACAACCAACGGGGCCCGACTGCGCGCCTTCGCCTGCGGCTCCGGCGCGAACCAGAACTTCGCCCACACGCTGGTCTCCGGGACCAGCGACACGTACACGATCACCACGCAGTCCGGTCAGTGCGTCGACGTCTACGGGGCGTCCACGGCGGACAACTCGGCGATCATCCAGTGGCCCTGCCACGGCGGGACGAACCAGCGGTGGCGGCTCGTCGCGGTGTCGGTCGGCGGCACCGACAAGACCTTCAACCTGGTCTCCGTGAACTCGGGCAAGTGCGTCACACCCAGCGGCGGGTCCTCGGCGTCCGGCACCGACCTGGTGCAGCTGCCGTGCTCCGCCGCGAACGGCAGGGTGTGGCGGCTGCCCGGCTTCACCGGCGGCGGCACCGCTCCGCACACGTTCACCAACCCCCTGTCCCAGCACGGCCCCGACCCCTGGCTCACGTACTACGACGGCTCCTACTACCTCGCCACGACCACCTGGAACTCGACGGTCACCATGCGCAAGGCCAGCACCCTGGCCGGGCTCGCCACCGCCACCGACCAGGTGATCTTCAACCTGACCCGGCCCAACGGGGCGGGCACGATGTGGGCGCCGGAGTTCCATCTGCTCGACGGCCCGAACGGCAAGCGGTGGTACTTCTACTACACGGCCGGCCGCGAGCCCTACGACCTCGGCACCCAGCGCATCCACGTGCTCGAGAGCGCGGGCCTCGACCCGATGGGGCCGTACGGCTTCAAGGCCGACCTGCTCGACCCGACCCAGGACAACACCTGGGAACTGGACCCGGGGATCCTGCGACTCAACGGTCAGCTCTACCTGTTGGGCACCTTCTACAACGGCTCGCAGCCGATGTTCATCCGGCCGCTGTCGAACCCGTGGACCGCGAGCGGCACCCGCCGTGTGCTGTCCACGCCGACCTACAACTGGGAGACGGTGGGCGGCGCGGTCAACGAGGGCGCCGAAGTGCTCCAGCGGGACGGCAGAACGTACATCGTCTACTCCGCCAGCCACTGCTCCACACCCGACTACAAGCTCGGGCTGCTCACCTACAACGGCGGTGACCCGCTCAGCTCCTCGTCGTGGGTCAAGTCACCGAACCCGGTCTTCCAGCGGTCAAACGCCAACGGCGTCCACGGTCCCGGCCACAACGGGTTCTTCAAGTCGCCCGACGGGACCGAGGACTGGATCGTCTACCACGCCAACAACTCCACGGGCGGCGGCTGCGACATGAACCGGACGACCCGGGCACAGAAGTTCACCTGGAACACCGACGGCACGCCGAACTTCGGCACCCCGGTGGCCCTCGGCGTCACACTCACCGCCCCCTCGGGCGAGTAGCCGGACCCGTCATCCGCGGGGCATCGCGTCGATGCCCCGCGGAGGCGTGTCGTCACCCGTCGGCGCAGGTGGCGGCAAGCGTCACGGCGTTCACACCGCCTGGTCCCCCAACAGCTCTCCGGGCAGGACCGGTCGGGGAAGCGAGGTGGCGGCGACGGCCGGCTTGCGGATCAGCAGCAGCGCCGCGTCGTCGTGCAGTCGTCCGCCGACGTGCGCCAGCAGTTCGTCGTGGATCCCGCCGACCGTGCGCGCCGGATCGTCGCCGAGGTGCTGCTCGAGGCCTTCGACGAGCGGGTAGAACTCCCGGTCGCGGTCCCGGGCCTCGATGACCCCGTCCGTGTAGAGCAGCAGTTGGTCACCGTCGGCGAAGGGGAGCACCTGGAGGCTCGGGTTCTGGTCGGTCAGGGCGCGCAGCCCGAGGGGCGGGGCGGGCTGCGGGGGCTCCACCGCCACGACGCTTCGGGAGGCGCCGACCAGCAGCGGTGGCGCGTGTCCGCAGTTCACCATCTCCAGCTCGCCCGATCGCGGGTATCCGGCGACCACGGCGGTGACGAAGTCGTCGGTACCGAGGTTGCGCGCGAGGCTCCGCTCGATCCTGTCGACGACGGCGAGGAGATCGGGTTCGTCGTAGGCGGCCTCCCGGAAGACACCGAGGACGAGTGCGGCGGTCCCCACGGCGGGCAGCCCCTTGCCCCGCACATCACCGACGATCAGCCGTACGCCGTACGGGGTGGGCACCAGCGCGTAGAGATCGCCGCCGATCCGGGCCTCCGCGGCCGCGGCGCTGTAACGGACGGCGACCTCGAACGGACCGACGGTCGCCGGCACCGGCCTGAGCAGCGCGTGCTGGGCGGCCTCCGCGACCGACCGGACGTCCGCGAGCACCCGCTCACGGCGCCCGCGCAGCGCGCTGGCCAGGCCACTCGCCAGGGTGACGGCCACCAGGGCGGCCAGTACGGCGGCCACCTCGCGGCCGGGAGCACCGACCCGGGCGCCGAGCGTCGCGCCGACCACCGCGGCGAGAAGGCCGACGCACAGGACACCGCGCGGGCCGTTGGTCGTGGCGGCCAGCGCGGGCCCTGCCGACAGCAGGGGCAGCCAGATCATCCCCGCGTCACCGAAGAGACCGACGAGCATGATGACCAGGAGGATCAGAACCGGCAGCAGAGGTCCTGCCACCCGGTGTCTGAACGATGTGAACAGCCGTGTCGGGCAGTGATCGCCGCCATGGTTGCGCGCATGACCCATGCTTCGTCCGCAATCCTCATCTGTGCGTGCGCCAGGGCACTCGGAAATGTCCGTTTCATCCAGGAAACGGGTTCGACCCGGCTTTCCACAAGGATCGGATTTTCAGATAGTGAACGATCACCCGGTGAGTGAAAGACCCCTGGTCACGCGGCTCGCGGTCGGGAGCAGCCGGGCCCGCACCTGTTCGAGCCGGGACAGCCGGTCGACCGGCAGCGAGACGCCGAGCGAGCCGAGGATGTCGCCGCTGTAGACGGGCACCGCCACGCAGACCGTGCCCAGGGCGTACTCCTCCAGGTCCGTGACGGCCGGGGCCGCCGGCGAGGAGTCCAGTTGCCGGAGCAGTTCGGGGGCGCTGGTGATGGTCCTGGGCGTGAGATCGGCGAGGTGGTGGCGGGAGAGGTACTCCTTGCGGGCCTCCTCGTCCAGTTCCCGCAGTACCGACTTGCCGAGCGCGGTGGCGTGTCCCGCGTCCTCGAAACCGACCCACAGGTCCACCCGGGGTGCCCGGGGGCCGTCGACGATCTCGGCGACCCGGATCTCCCCCTCCTCGTAGAAGGTGAGGTAGGCGGCGGTGGCGAGCTCGTCCCGCAGTGCGGCGAGGGCGGGCCGGACCCGGCTGAGGAGTGCCTGCGCCCGGCCCGCCGTGTGCAGCGTCTGGAGCCGGTCCCCCAGGATGAACCCGCCGTCCGGGAGTTTCCGCAGGTAGCCGTCGTTCACGAGGGTCCGCAGCAGATGGTAGGCGGTGGCCAGGGGCAGACCCGTCTCGCGCGCCAGCTGTTTCGCCGGCGCGCCGTTCTCGTGCGCGCTCGCCGCCTCCAGCAGGCGGAAGGCCCGCTGCACGGAGGTGATGAGCGTGGGGCCGTCCTGCGCACCCATAGGACCAGCCTGCGCCAGACACCCGGCTCGGGCAAGGCGCGCGGGGCCCCTGCTAGCGCATCCCGCCGGGGGCCGCGGCCGTGCCCAGCAGGGCCGACAGCTGCGGGGAGTACGTGGCGTGCAGCACGAGTGCCGCGCTGCCGACCACCGCCGCGTCCGTGCCGAGCCAGGACGCCTCGACCTCGACGACCCGGACGTGCCGGGACAACGGCCGGCTGGCCAGCGCGGCGGCGACGATCTCGACGTACCGCGACTCGACGTGCTGGATGCCGTGACCGCCGAGGACGATCAGGTCCACGTCGAGGAAGTTCGCGATGTCGACCGCGACCGAGGCGACGTGCTCCGCGGTCTCGTCGATGACCGCCGCCGCGACCGGGTCGCCGGCCGCCGCGGCCACCCCGATGGCGGCGTGGTCGACCGCCTCGGGACGCTCGGCGAACACCCGCGCCAGCGCACTGTCCGGATGGGGACCGGCGGCGAGCCTGCGGTGCACCTCGGCGACGATCGCCGTGGGGTTCACGAGCCGTTCGAGGCAGCCCCGGTTGCCGCAGTAGCACTCCGGTCCTTCGGGCAGCACCGAGGAGTGCCCGAACTCGCCCGCGTTGAGTGAACCGCCCCGGTACACCTGGTGGTTGAGGATGAGGCCGCCGCCGACGCCGGTACCGAAGAAGAAGTAGGCGAAGTCGGCCACGCCCTTGCCCTTGCCCGACCAGCGTTCGCCGACCGCGGCGGCGGTGGCGTCGTTGTCGAGGGTCACCGGCAGGCCGGTCGCCTCGCTCAGCATGTGCTGCACCGGGACCCGCGTCCAGCGGGCCAGCTGGGGCGCGCCGACGATCGTGCCCGCCTCGAGGTCGATCGGGCCGGGAGTGGCGAGGCCCAGCCCGAGGACCTTGCCGCGGTCGACGCCCGTCTCGGCCAGTACGTCGGCGACCAGTTCCGCCATGTCCTTGACGACCCGGGCCGGGTCGATGCCGGGGTCGGTGGGGCGCTTCTTGACGACCAGCGGCCGGCCGAGCAGGTCGACCACGGTGCAGCTGAGCTCCACGGGATCGAAGTGGAGGCCGACCGCGCTGCCCGCCTCGGCGTTGATGCGCAGGGTGGTGCGCGGCTTGCCGCCGCTGGACACCCTGCTCGCGCCGTCCTCCCGCACGATGCCCTCGTCGAGCAGACGCCGCACGATGCCTGAGACCGTCTGCGGGGTGAGGCCCGTGTGCTGGGCGATCTCGACCCGGCTGATGCCGTCGGCGAGCTGGATCTGGTCCAGGACGACGGCCCGGTTGTATCGCCCGACCTTGGGAAGGTTCGTTCCTGCCTGCCGCACGCACGGTCCTCTCTCGTTTCCCCCTACAACCTATCTCTCGCAGCCCATTGACTTAGTAAAACAAATGGATTTAGTGTCCGGCAGACGAAATCTCGGACACGAAGGCACAGGGCAGTGCCATCGGAGGCAAGTTGATGTCCATGCAATGCCGCAGGCCCGAAGGCTCGGGTGCGCCCAGGCGCGTTCCCGGCGGTGGGGAGCACCACTCATGACACCCACCGCCCCGACCCTGCTGGAGATGCGGTCGATCACCAAGACCTTCCCCGGCGTCACCGCGCTCGCCGACGTCAGTCTCGTCGTGCGGGAAGGCGAGATCCACGCCATCTGCGGCGAGAACGGCGCCGGCAAGTCCACCCTCATGAAGGTGCTCAGCGGGGTGCACCCGCACGGCAGCTACACCGGCGACATCGTCTACCGCGGCGAGCGGGTCCGGTTCCACGACATCCGGGCCAGCGAGCAGGCCGGCATCGCGATCATCCACCAGGAACTGGCCCTGGTGCCCGGTATGTCGATCACCGAGAACCTCTTCCTCGGGAACGAACCGCGCCGCCGCGGCGCCATCGACTGGAAGAAGGCCCAGCGCCTGGCCCTGGAGCTGATGGAACAGGTCGGGCTCCGGGAGGACCCCGACACCCTGATCAAGGACATCGGTGTCGGCAAGCAGCAACTCGTCGAGATAGCCAAGGCGTTCGCGAAGGACGTGAAGCTGCTGATCCTCGACGAGCCGACCGCCGCCCTCAACGAGCACGACTCGCAGCATCTGCTCGACCTGCTGCGCGGCTTCCGCGAGCGGGGCATCACCTCGATCATCATCTCGCACAAGCTGAACGAGATCGAGGCGATCGCCGACACCATCACGATCCTGCGCGACGGCCGCACCATCGAGAGCCTCGACGTACGGGCGGACGGGGTCAACGAGGACCGCATCGTGCGGGGCATGGTCGGCCGTGAGCTCGACAGCCGCTTCCCCGACCGCACGCCCGACATCGGCGAGATCTTCTTCGAGGTCCGCGACTGGACGGTACGCCACCCCAGTTCGGACGAGCGGATGGTGTGCAAGGGCTCGACGTTCCATGTCCGTCGCGGGGAGATCGTCGGCTTCGCGGGCCTCATGGGCGCGGGCCGCACCGAACTCGCGATGAGCCTCTTCGGCCGCTCCTACGGCACCTGGCTGTCGGGGCGGGTCTTCAAGGACGGCGAGGAAGTCCGGCTGAAGACCGTGTCGGACGCCATCCGGCACGGACTGGCCTACGTCAGCGAGGACCGCAAGTCGATCGGCCTGAACCTGCTGGACGACATCAAGACCTCGATGGTGGCCGCGAAGCTGTCGAAGATCGCCCGGCGGCGCGTCATCGATCCGGTGCGCGAGCACCGGATCGCCGAGGAGTACCGGCAGAGCCTGCGGATCAAGACCCCCAGCGTCGACGAGGGTGTCGTCAAGCTCTCCGGCGGCAACCAGCAGAAGGTCGTCCTGGCGAAGTGGATGTTCACCGACCCGGACCTGCTGATCCTCGACGAACCGACCCGCGGCATCGACGTGGGCGCCAAGTTCGAGATCTACGGGATCATCCAGCGGCTCGTCGCCCAGGGCAAAGGGGTGGTCGTCATCTCCTCCGAGCTGCCCGAGCTGATCGGCCTGTGCGACCGCATCTACACGGTGTTCGAGGGCACCATCACCGGCGATGTGGCGCGTGGCGACGCTGATCCGGAACTCCTGATGAAGCAGATGACCGCTACCAAGAAGAGCCCCACTCCATGAGCCGTATAACCGACCTTCAGAAGAACCTCTTCGGAGGAACGACCTCCAACGCCCGCCAGTTCGGCATGATCTCCACCCTGGTGGCGATCGTCCTGCTGTTCCAGATCTGGACCGGCGGCCTGACGCTCACGTCGGGCAACCTCATCGCGGTCGTCAGCCAGTACTCCTACATCCTGATCCTGGCCATCGGGATGCTGATGGTGATCGTCGCCGGGCACATCGACCTGTCGGTCGGTTCGGTCGCCGCGTTCACCGGCATCGTCGTCGCCAAGGCGATGCAGGAGTACGACCTGCCGTGGCCGCTCGGCATCGCGCTCGGCCTGCTCGTCGGCGCCGCGATCGGTGCCTGGCAGGGTTTCTGGGTGGCCTACATCGGTGTGCCGGCCTTCATCGTGACCCTCGCCGGGATGCTGCTGTTCCGCGGCGGCAACCAGTACATCGGCAACGCCGACACGGTTCCGGTGCCCGAGGGCTTCCGCAAGATCGGCGCGGGCTTCCTGCCCGAGGTCGGGCCGGACACCGGGTACAACAACCTGACGCTGCTGCTCGGCGTGGCCGCCTGCGCGGGCGTGCTGTGGCGCGAGTGGACGGCGCGCCGGACCCGTCGCGAGATGAGGGCCGACCTGGCACCGCTGTGGGTGACGGGCATCCGCCTGGCCGTCATGTTCGGCGTGATCGTCTTCGCGACGCTGCGTTTCGCCGGCGGCCGGATCGGCACCAGCCTGCCGATCTCCGGCATCATCCTGATCGTTCTGGTCCTCGCGTACTCGCACTACACGCGCAACACGATCGGCGGCCGGCACATCTACGCCGTCGGCGGCAACGCGCGAGCGGCGGAACTGTCCGGTGTGAAGCTCAAGCGGGTCAACTTCCTCGTCATGATGAACATGTCGGTGCTGGCCGCGCTGGCCGGCATGATCTTCGTCGCCCGCTCCTCGGCCTCCGGACCGCAGGACGGCCTGAGCTGGGAACTGGACGCCATCGCGGCCGTGTTCATCGGCGGCGCGGCGGTCTCCGGCGGCCTGGGCACCGTCAGCGGCTCGATCGTCGGCGGCCTGGTCATGGCACTGCTCAACAACGGCCTCCAACTGGAGGGCGTCGGATCCGACATGGTCCAGATCATCAAGGGCCTGGTCCTCCTGCTCGCCGTCGCCTTCGACGTCTACAACAAGAGCCAGGGACGCTTCTCGATCATCGGCGCACTCACGCGCCCGTTCCGGCGGGACGACCCGGCGGCACCGGCTCCACCGGCGGCCCCCGACTCCGACGCCGACAAGGCCGGGATCGCGGGCTGACCGCACAGCCCGGACCTCCTCCCCTGCCGCGCTCGACGGCACACCGCACTCCCGCAACCCGCACACCGTACGAAGGGGCCAACTCCACCATGCGCACACTCGTCATCAGAAGCATCGCCGCCGTCGGCGCCGCCGCCCTGCTCACCCTGGGCACGGCCTGCTCCAACGAACGCGAGGGCTCCACCGGCAGCGACAGCGCCGAAGGCAAGGGCTTCGCGAAGGACTCCCTGATCGGCGTCGCCCTGCCCGCCAAGACCTCGGAGAACTGGGTGCTCGCCGGCGACCTGTTCACCGACGGCCTGAAGGAATCCGGCTTCAAGGCCGACGTCCAGTACGCGGGCGCCTCGACCACCGTCGCCGACCAGCAGGCGCAGATCTCCTCCATGGTCACCAAGGGCGCGAAGGTCATCGTCATCGGCGCGACCGACGCCTCGCAGCTCGCGACCCAGGTGAAGCAGGCCAAGGACGAGGGCGCCACCGTCATCGCCTACGACCGGCTCATCACGAACACGCCCGACGTCGACTACTACATCGCCTTCGACAACTTCAAGGTCGGCCAGCTCCAGGGGCAGGCCCTGATCGACGGCATGAAGGCGAAGAAGGCGAAGGGTCCCTGGACCATCGAGCTGTTCTCCGGCTCGCCGGACGACAACAACTCCAAGGTCTTCTTCGACGGTGCGATGAAGGTGCTGAAGCCCTTGATCGACAAGGGAGACATCGTTGTCGGCTCGGGGCAGACCGACATCAAGCAGACCGCGACCCAGGGCTGGAAGGCCGAGAACGCCCAGCAGCGTATGGACTCGCTGCTGACCTCGGCCTACGGCGGCAAGACGACCCTCGACGGTGTCCTGTCCCCGAACGACACCCTCGCCCGCGCCATCCTCACCTCGGTCAAGGGCGCCGGCAAGCCGGTCCCGGTCGTCACCGGTCAGGACTCCGAGGTCGAGTCGGTGAAGTCGATCATGGCCGGTGAGCAGTACTCGACCATCAACAAGGACACCCGCAAGCTCGTCGCGGAGACCGTCAACATGGTCAAGGCCCTGCAGAAGGGCGACAAGCCGACCATCAACGACACCAAGTCGTACGACAACGGCAAGAAGGTCGTCCCGTCCTTCCTCCTGCCGCCGGTCATCGTGACCAAGGAGAACGCGGCCGAGGCCTACGCGAACGACCCCAAGCTGGCAGCGCTCACCAAGTAGCACCGACCACCGCCTCCGCCCGCCCCGAAAGGCTCTCCGGGGCGGGCGGAGGCGGTCATGCACCAGGCGCCGGGTCGCAGCAGGTGGTGGCTCCGACCTCGCTCGCGGCGGCCAGGTAGGCGAGCACCAGGGGCCGTCTGTCGTCCCGGGCGGCCGCCACCGCCAGCCGGGACGGGGAGATGCCCCGGACCGGTACGGCGATCACCTTGTCCCGGACGACCAGCGGAGCGTTGCCGGTGGCCAGCAGCGCGATCCCCTGACCACCGGACACCGCCTCATGGGTCTCCTCGGCGCTGGCCACCACCCCGCCGATCCGCGGCGGGCGGCCGTCCCGGGCGTCGAGGGCCAGCCAGTAGTCGCGCAACGGGCCGGCCTCCGCGGGGAGGGCGAGGAAGGGCTCCTCCAGCAGGTCGGCGAAGTCCACCTGTCCCTCGGGATCGGACGCGGCCCGCGCGGCCAAGGGGTGCCCCTGCGGCAGCGCGACCAGGCGAGGCTCGCGGGCCACCACCTCGTACCGGTAACGGTCCTCGTCGGGCAGCGGCAGCCAGACGAAGGCGACGTCGCTGGATCCGTCCGCCAACCCGGCACTGGGATCGGCCCAGTTGACCTGACGCAGGACCGGCTGCGCCTGCGGACAGCGGGAGACGAGGCGGGTCCGCAGGGCGGGCAGCAGCCCACGGCCCGGACTGGTGGACATGCCGATCACCAGAGTGCGCCGCTCGGCGGTCGCCGCCTCCCGCACCGCCGCCTCCGCGGCGTGCCAGGCGGCCAGCACCTCGTGGGCGTGCGGCAGCAGGGCCTCCCCCACCGCGGTCAACCGCACCGTTCGCCGGTCCCGTTCGAACAGGACCACGCCCAGTTGCCTCTCCAGCATCCGTATCTGCTTGCTCAGCGCGGGCTGGGAGACGAACAGCCGCTCGGCAGCGCGGGTGAAGCTCAACTCCTCGGCCACCGCGGTGAAATAGCGCAGATCGCGTCCATGGATGTCCATAACTCATGGCTATCACAAGGGGTCTTGGACACCGCCCCGATGCCCGACGAAGGATGAGATCCGTCGGACGGGGAGCCCCGGACGGCGGACGACCAGGGAGACGAAGATGAGCGAGAACGCCAAGGTCTGGCTGGTCACCGGCGCGAGCAGCGGTTTCGGGCGAGCCATCGCGGAGGCCGCGGTCGCCGCGGGTGACACGGTGATCGGCACGGCCCGCCGGATCGAGGCGCTGGACGACCTGGTCGCCGCGCACCCGGACCGCGCGGAGGCGATCAGCATGGACGTCACCGACGGCGAGCGCGTCGACGCGGTGGCCGCCGACGTCCTGGCCCGTTACGGGAGGGTGGACGTGGTGGTGAACAACGCCGGCCGCACCCAGGTCGGGGCGTTCGAGGAGACCACCGATCAGGAGCTGCGCGACCTGTTCGAGCTGCATGTGTTCGGCCCGGCGCGGCTGACCCGGGCGCTGCTGCCGCAGATGAGGGAGCGGGGCAGTGGATCGGTCGTGAACATCAGCAGCTTCGGCGGTCAGCTGTCCTTCGCCGGGTTCTCCGCGTACAGCGCGACCAAGGCGGCGCTGGAGCAGCTGTCGGAGGGGCTGGCCGACGAGGTGGCGCCGTTCGGCATCAAGGTGCTGATCGTGGAGCCCGGCGCGTTCCGTACCAACCTGTTCGGCAAGGGCGCCGCGTACTTCTCCGAGGAGAACCCGGCGTACGCGGAGAAGGTCGGCGCGACCCGGCAGTTGGTGGAGGGCGGCAGCGGCGCTCAGCCCGGCGACCCGGCGAAGGCCGCGGCGGCGATCCGGCTGGCCCTGGACGCCGAGAAGACCCCGCTCCGCCTCGCACTCGGCGGTGACGCGGTCGACTTCCTGACCGGGCACCTGGACTCCGTGCGGGCAGAGCTCACCGAGTGGGAGAAGGTCTCCCGGGGAACGGACTTCGACACGGAGTGACGGCGTGACCGACGGGTGCGGCAAGCCCGGCGAGCCCGGCGGCGCACGGTCGGTTCGGCTTCCTCTTGCCGCTCGGGCATACGATATTGCTCATGACGCAAGAATCCGGTGAGCTGGAGAGCCTGGTACGCAAGCGCATCCGCGCGCTGCGTCTGGCGCAGGGCTGGTCCCTGGAGGAGCTGGCCGCCCGCGCCCAGGTCAGTCAGTCCACGCTCAGCCGTATCGAGAACGGCAGGCGCCGCCTGGCCCTGGACCAGCTCGTGACCCTCGCCCGCGCCCTGGAGACCTCCCTCGACCAGCTGGTCGAGACCGCCACGGACGACGTCGTCTCCAACCCGATCGTCGACGCGGCCCAAGGGATGCGCTGGCTCGTCAAGGCGGAACCCGGCGTGACCGTCGTACGTCAGCGCTTGACGGACCCGCCGCCCGACAACCCCTCGCGCCTGCGCGCCCACCCGGGCCGCGAATGGCTCGTCGTCCTCTCCGGCACCGCGGTCCTGCTGCTGGGCAACCGGCGCTTCCGGGTCGAGACCCACCAGGCGGCGGAGTTCCCCACGATGCTCCCGCACGCCATCGGCGCCGAGGGCGGGCCGTGCGAGGTTCTGGGCATCTTCGACCGCGACGCCCGCCGCGGCCACCAGCGCGGCGAGGACGCCGGAAAGACGAACCGACCGGCACCGTGAGCGCCTTTTTGCGCGTCACGCAATCCAGCGGGCCATCGCCTTGCTCATTACGCAACGGGCGCCCCGGCTCGCCGTCGGCCCGCTTAGCGTGAGCGCATGAACCACCCCTCCCCGCACACGACGCACCCCGCCACGCACCGTCTTCACGAGCAGGAGCACGTGACCGAGCACGAGCACGAGGCGGGCGACCAGGCGGAGATCCTCGACCTGGACGCGGAAGTACTCGCCGAACACATCGCGTCCATCACCGCCTGGCTGCCCGTCGGGACCAGCCCCTCCCGCATCCTGGACCTGGGCTGCGGGACCGGAGCGGGCACCCTCGCTCTGCTCGAACGCTTTCCCGAGGCCGAGGTGACGGCCGTCGACGTCTCGGACGCCCACCTGGACCGCCTGCGGGAGAAGGCCGGCGCGGCCGGAGCGGCGGACCGCGTGCGCGTCGTGCGGGCCGACCTCGACGCGACGGCATGGCCCGCACTCGGCACGCCGGAGCTGGTCTGGGCGTCGGCCTCCCTGCACCACCTGGCCGACCCCGGCCGCGCCCTGCGTCAGGTCCACGACCTGCTGGCACCGGGCGGACTGTTCGCCGTCGTCGAGCTGGCGGGCTTCCCCCGGTTCCTGCCCGAGAGCGCCCCGAAGGACGCTCCCGGTCTCGAGGAGCGCTGTCATGCCGCACTCGACCGCCATCACGCCGAGCGGCTCCCCCACCGCGGTGCCGACTGGGGAACCGAGCTGGCGAAGGCCGGCTTCACCGTCGAGGGCGAACGCACCGTCACCGTCGACATCGGCCCGCCCCACACCGACGCGGTCGGCCGCTACGCGCTGAGCGGTCTGCGCCGGATACGCGGCGGTGTCGCGGCCCTCCTGACGGCCGAGGATCTGGCCGCCTTCGACCGGCTGCTCGACCCCGACAGCCCGCACGGCGTCCGGCACCGCACCGACCTGCGCGTGCGGACCGAACGCACGGTGTGGGCCGCCCGCCGCACCTGACGGCCGGTGCCCGGCTCACCTCACGGGTAGTTCACCAGGTTGGCCACGTTGGTGCCCGAGTTGGACGGTCCACCCCGGTCGTTGATGACGTGCCGGATGGTTCCGGTGCCGCCGAGCGAGACCGTCACCATGTTCTGGAAGCGCACGTTCGGGTTGGCCGGCACCTCGAAGGCGTGCTCGGCGGTGACGCTCGGGTCGACATTGAAGTAGCAGTAGCTGCCGAGTCCGTAGGCCTGGTGGCTGGTGACCGAGTCGGCGACCTTGTAGGCGGCGTAGCCCTGGGTGGAACCGTTCATCCAGGCGGCCTGGTTGGGCGGGTCGTAGGGCATCTCGTTCTGGTAGAAGTACGTCCGGCCGCCGTTGCCGTTCCAGAGGGTCTGGTGCTTCTGGTAGTGCTCGACGAACAGGCCGTACATGGTGACGTCGTCGCCGTTGACGACGAGTCCGGTGGCCGCCGTGTTGGTGTTCCAGCCGATGCCGGTGCCGTGGTCGCCGCGCCAGATCCACATGTGGTCGCCGATGACGTCGTCGCTGTTGACGACGAGGCTGGTGGTCGCCTTGCCCACGGCGGCCCCGCCGACCCGGAAGTAGACATCGTGCAGGGAGGTGGGGTTCGCGGTGTGGTCGGCGGCGGCGCCGGCCGGGCCGATCTCCATGAGGGTCTGCGAGTTGGTGGTGCCCGCGTCGAAGAGGACGCCGGCGACCTTCACTCCGTCGACGTCGGCGACGGTCATGGCGGTGACGCCGTTGTCCGGGACGAACGTGGCGAGGCCGAGCCCGAGCACGACGGTGTCGGGGCGGGTCACCCGCAGGGTCTGGTTCAGGTGGTAGACACCGGGGGTGACCAGCAGGTTCTTGCCCTCGGCAAGCGCGGTGTTGATCTGTGCGGCGGTCGCGCCCGGCTTGACGACGAAGAACTAGTCGATGCCGAGCGAGCTGCCGGCGGCGGTCCCGTTCGCCCAGGTGGTGGCCGAGGAGTCGGCCCGCAGGGAGGGGACGAACACCTTGTAGGCGCCGGCGGCGTCCACGTAGAGGAAGGGCTTCTCCCGCACGCGGGGAGTCCGGTCGACCGTGGTGTGGGGCGGGTTGGGGAAGCTGTTGCCGGGCACCCCCTGGCTGCCGACGAAGACCATGTTCCAGTTGGAGCCGGTCCAGCCGCCGAGTTGGGAGTTACGGGTCAGCCACTGCTGCTGGGTGCCGGACCGCACCTGGCCGTCGATCTTGCTGTCGGCCATGAACCCGCCGCTGGACCAACCGCCGTCGCTCAGCTCCAGGTTGCCGCGGACATGCATGCGCCGGTAGCCGGAGGCCTGGGAGACCGCCCACCGGTCGGTACCGCCGGTCGGGTTGACCGACAAATTCTCCGCGCCGCGCCAGAAGTTCTGGGTGGCGTTCTGCGGCGGGAACCAGTCGGCCTCCACATGCACGGCGCCGTTGATCGTGACCGAGTCGGGCGACTGACCGAGGCCCAGGACCTGGGTGTAGAAGCCGACGTTGACGTCGTTGCTGTACGTGCCGGGCTTGAACATGACCGCGTAGCGCTGGGAGCCGAACTGGTTCGTCTCCTGCTGCTGGAAGATCGAGTTCAGTCGGCTCTGGATCGTGGACGACGGCATCGACGGGTCGAAGACGACGACGCCCGGCCCGAGGTCGACGTCCCCAGGGGCAGTGCTCACCGGCGCGACCTGGAAGCGCTGGGCGGCCGTGCCGTTGCAGGTGTACTGGACCAGTTGGACGCTGTCGGCCGTCGAGGCGGACGGGACGTCGAGGCACTTGCCGCTGTTGCGGTTGACGAAGCGGTAGGCGCCGCCGCCCTCGTCGACGGCCTGCCACTGCTGGTTGGCGCCGCCGCCGTACGTCCACAGGTGCACGGCCGCGTTGTCGGCGGTGGACACGTCGCTCACGTCCACGACCTGCTGGGCCTCGTTGCGGTTGCCGATCCGCACGAAGCCGTCGCCGGTCGCGGTGAAACTCCACTGCTGGGCGGTGCTGTCGTTGCACGCGTACTGCTGTACGGCGGTGCCGTTCACGGTCGCGGCAGCCCGGGCGTCCAGGCATTTGCCGCTGCCGGAGTTCACCACCGTGGACCAGCCGGTGGGCAGGGCGGTGGCCGCGTCGGTCGCGGCCCGGGCGAGCTGGACGCCGGTGAAGAGCGAGACCGCCGTGGCCGCGGCGACGGAAGCCGCGACCCAGGGGCCGGCGAGGGACGGTCGGGGGATGCGGAGCACGTCTTCTCCTGTGCCGCCGGGACGGCGTGAGGGGGATCGGGGAAGGCAGGAACGGGTCGGCGGGGGTGCGCGGGCGGGTCAGCCGGCGTACTGCGCGAAGACCCGGGTGAAGTCCCAGGGCTGCTGGGCGACGCCCGAGCAGGTGTCGGCACCGCCGCCGGTGCAGGGCCGGTCGCGGTTGACCGACCAGAAGGTCAGCCGGGCCAGATGGCGCTGCTGGGCGTACGCGAGGATGGTGCGGAAGTCGGCGACGGTCACCGTCTCGCTGTTGTCGGTGATGCCGTTCATCGAGGAGATGCCGGTGCGCCGGTAGGCCTGGTCGTCCGAGTACCCGTACGCGTTCTTCACCGCGGTCTTGAGTCCCTCGGCGGCCCGGACGGTGAGCTGGCCCATGTTCTGGCCCGCGCCGCCGAAGTCGAACGGCATGATCGTCCAGCTGTCCACGGTGAGCCCGGAGGCGGCGGCCCTGCCGATCAGGCTGCTGTCGGGCCCGTTCTGCCCGGTGCCGAAGGTGATGTACACCTTGATGCCCGGGTTGTTGGCCTTGATGGTCTTCAAGGCGTCGACCGTGCGCTGCTGCACGGTCGGGCTGTCGTAGGCCGCCGCCTCGATGTCGATGTCGATCGCCTTGAGCCCGTAGGCGTTGATCACCTTCTGGTACGCGGCGGCCAGTTCGCCCGCGCTGCCGCAGGAGCTCTCCAGCTTGTTGCCGCTCCAGCCGCCGAAGGAGGGGATCACGTCACCGCCGGCTCCCCGGACGGTGCTGACGGTCTGCTGGTCGACTCCCCCGGTCAGCGGGCGGCTGCCGTCCCACTGCGGGTTGCAGTATCCGTTGCTGAGGACGAAGGCGAGCGTGAACCACTTGACGCCGGTCGCGTTCATCACGGTGGTGGGGCTGGGCGGGCTGCCCCACCCGTTGTAGAGGTACGGCGCGACGGCCATGGCTCCCGGTCCGGGCGCCGGCTCTCCGCCGCCGGCGGGCGCCGTCCACTTCTGGTTGGCGGATCCGGTGCAGGTCCAGATCTGGAGCCGGGTGCCGTTGGCGGAGCTGTTGCCGGTCGCGTCCAGGCACTTGTTCGCCTGCGGGTTGACGATGTCGCGGGCGGCGGTGACGGTCCACTGCTGGGCCGCGGAGCCGTTGCAGTCCCACAGTTGGGTCCGGGTGCCGTCGGCGGTGCCGCCCGAGGTCACGTCCAGGCACTTGCCGAGCGCGCGGATCGTGCCGTCGTCGCTCACCGTCCACTGCTGGGCCGCGCTGCCGTTGCAGTCGTAGAGCTGGACGGCCGTGCCGTTGGCCGTGGCGGCACCCGCGATGTCGGCGCACTTGCCGCCGATCCCGGTGATCTGCCCGGCGGCAGCCGCGGCACCGCTCGCCGGCGTGCCGTTCAGGCCGGTGAGCAGGGCGGCAACGGCCGCCGCGCCCAGCGCGCCGCGTACCGCGCGGCGGTGCGGGAACCTCCTGGTCATCGGGTCACCGTCCACTTCTGCTGAGAGGCACCGGTGCAGGTCCAGATCTGGAGCCGGGTGCCGTTGGCGGAGCTGCCGCCCGTGGCGTCCAGGCACTTGTTCGCCTGCGGGTTGACGATGTCCCGGGCGGCGGGCACGGCCCACTGCTGGGCCGCGGAGCCGTTGCAGTCCCAGAGCTGGACGGGGGTGCCGTCCGCGGTGCCGCCCGAGGCGACGTCCAGGCACTTGCCGAGCGCGCGGATCGTGCCGTCGGCACCCACGGACCACTGCTGGGCGGCGGTGCCGTTGCAGTCGTACAGCTGCACGGCCGTGCCGTTGGCGCTGTTCGCCCCGGCCACGTCCACGCACTTGCCGGCGAGGCCGGTGATGGGGCCACTGGCGCCCGGCTGGGCGGTCTCGGTGCTCACCCGGACGTAGTCGACCAGGAGTTGCTGGGGGAAGGCCGTGCTGCCGTCGGGGTCTCCGGGCCAGTAGCCGCCGACCGCGAGATTGAGGATCAGGAAGAAGGGCTTGTCGAAGACCCACTGCCGTCCGCCGAGGTCGGCCGGGGTGCGCCGCTGGTAGACGGTGCCGTCGACGGACCAGGTGATCGCGTTCGGGCTCCAGTCGACGGCGAAGGTGTGATAGGCGTCGGCGAACGCCTGGCCGCCGGGCAGGGTGTACCCGGCGCCGATGCCACCGGAGCCGGAGTATCCCGGGCCGTGCAGGGTGCCGTGGACGGTGGCCGGCTCGAAGCCCACGTTCTCCATGACGTCGATCTCGCCCGAGGCGGGCCAGCCGACCTGGCCGATCTCGTTGCCCAGCATCCAGAACGCGGGCCACATGCCCTGCCCGCGCGGGACCTTCATCCGGGCCTCGACCCGGCCGTACGTCGTGGTGAACCGGCCGGCCGTGTTCAGCCGGGCGGAGGTGTACTCACACCGGCCGTACCAGCACTGGTAGTTGCCCGGGTTCTCCCGGCGGGCGGTGATCACCAGATGGCCCTGGCCGTCCAGAGCGGCGTTGCGGTTGCCCGCGGTGTAGTACTGCCGCTCGTGGTTGCTGACGTTGTCACCGGTCTCGGTCTGCCATCGGGCGCCGTCCACGGCGGAACCGGCGGGCCCGTCGAACTCCTCGGAGAACGTGACGGCGGCCGCCTGGGGTGCCGGGACGGCACGTGCGGAGGTGTCCTCCGCGGACGGAGACACGCCCAGCGCCGGTCCGGTGGACAGCGACGCGAAGGCGAGGAGCGAGGCCAGCGACAACAGCAGACGCCGGGGCAGGCGCGGAGAGGCCATGGCTCTCCCTTCCTGGCACATGACGGACGGCCACGACATGGTCATGACATCCGTGGGCGCGGCCGGGCGGCTCACCGCTGACCGCGCCGAATGGGTGGGGGGTGCGAACCGGCCCTGACATGGGCTTAGTTCACTACGTGATTTAAGAAGTGAGTAATGACCCTGTCAAGAGTTTGGTCTGGACCAGATTCGCGAGACGCGGATTCGCGGGACCCGGATCCGGAGGCCCGGAAGCGGTAGAGGGGCCTTCGGAGCCGGAGCCGGATGTCATGGAGGGGGTGGTCCGCCGCCCGGCGGTCGCGGGAGGGCAGGATGGGACCATGAGCGTAGTCAAGATCAACGTACTGACCGTCCCGGCGGAACAGCGGGAGACCCTCGAGAAGCGGTTCGCCGCGCGAGCCCACGCCGTCGAGAACTCGGACGGCTTCGAGTGGTTCGAGCTGCTCCGCCCGGTCGAGGGCACCGACACCTACCTCGTCTATACGCGCTGGCGTGACGAGGCGTCGTTCCAGGCCTGGCTCGAGGGCCCGATGAAGGCCGCCCACCGGGGTGACACCGAGGGGGAACGGCCCAAGCCCGCGGCGTCGGGCTCCACCCTCTGGTCCTTCGAGGTGGTGCAACAGGCGGCACCGAAGGGCGAGTAGCCGCCCCCGGGGCGGGTGGCCGCCTGCCGGCCCGCCGCGGCCGTCCACCGCCGGCCGTCACCGGCGAGGGGCGGCCGTCCCGGTCGGCGTCGGGGCGTACCGCTCCGACGCGACCCTCCGGGACCCTCAGGACGTCAGGCCGCTCGGCGCCAGAGCGGGCTCGAGGAAGGTGACGCCGGTCAGTTCCTCGGACACGGTCCACAGCCGCAGGGCGGCGGCCGGGTCGCTGGCCGCCGGGGAGCGGCCGACCAGGGTCGGGGCCCCGCGCATCTCGAAGAGGCCGTCGGGGCCGACGTAGCTCGCGCCGGGCAGGTCCCGGACCGCGGCGTACAGGGTGGGCAGCGCACCGGCCCGGCTGTCCTGGGCGACGAGCCGGTTGCCCAGCCGCATGAAAAGGCGCCGCAGGAAGCTGGCGTCGCGCCCCTGGAGGTTGGTGGCGGCCCAGCCGGGGTGCGCGGCCAGAGCGCGTACCGGCGAGCCCGCCTCGCCGAGCCGCCGCTGGAGTTCCAGGGTGAAGAGCAGGTTGGCGAGCTTGGACTGGCTGTAGGCCGCGATCGGGGTGTACTCGCCGGTCAGGTCGAGGTTGTCGAAGTGGATACGGGGGCTGCCCGGCATCTTGTGCGCGCCGGACGACAGGACGACCACGCGGTCGGTGATGTGCGGCAGCAGCAGATTCGTCAGGGCGAAGTGACCCAGGTGGTTGGTGCCGAACTGGGCCTCGAAGCCGTCCTTGGTGCGGGCCTCGGGGACGTTCATGATGCCGGCGTTGTTGATGAGCAGGTCCAGGTGGCCGCGCCAGCCGGCGGCGAACTCGCGCACGGAGGAGAGGTCGGCCAGGTCGAGCCGGCGCACCTCCACGCTGCCCGGCACGGCGGCGGCCGCCGCCTCGCCGCGCCGGGGGTCCCGCACCGCCAGGACCACATGGGCGCCCGCGCGGGCCAGTGCCTCGACGGTGGCGAGGCCGAGCCCGCTGTTGGCGCCGGTCACCACGGCGGTGCGGCCGGTCTGGTCGGGGATGTCGGTGGTGTTCCAGGGCTGGGTGGTCTTCATGTCCTTTGCCATGAGTCCAATGTATGCGGTGCTCACAATGTTGGCAACGATAACAATGTGGGCACTGCTCACGCCGGGCTAGGCTGAGGGCATGAAAAGCCGCCCCTACCACCACGGAGACCTCCCCGCGGAGCTGCTCGCACGCGCCGAGCAGACCTTGCGCGAGAGGGGATCGGGAGCGCTGTCACTACGGGAACTGGCCCGTGACATCGGGGTGAGCCCCGCCGCGCCGAGCCGCCACTTCAAGACCAAGCAGGCATTGCTGGACGCCTTGGCACTGACCGGCTTCCAGCGGCTGGCCGCCGTCATCTCGGCCGCCCAGGAAGACGTCGGCGAGTCGTTCGCGGAACGGCTGGGCGCCGCGGCCCGCGCCTATGTCGGTTTCGCCGTGACCAACGCCGCGCTGCTCGACCTGATGTTCTCGGCCAAGCACAGCCCGGAGGCGTCGGAGGCACTGGGGACGACGGCCCACCTGTGGTCCGAGCAGCTTCTCGAACTGATCCGCGACGGGCAGCGCCGGGGCGAGGTGCGGCAGGGCGAGCTGGACCGCGTCGCCCTGCCGATCTTCGCGGCGCTGCACGGCTATGCCGGGCTCACCGTGAGCGGGCTGCTGCCACCGGAGATCACCGAGCCCGGCCTGGACGACGTGATCGCGTCCGTCCTGCGCGGCTGCCAGCCGGAGTAGCGCCGCACGGGAGCAGCGCGGTATCGAGGGGGGCCTTACCGAGCACCCCCGTACGGAGCAGGGCCGCTCGGGGCACGGCCGTACAGGGCAGGGCCGTACAGGGCGGGGCCGCTCGGGGCAGGGCCTGCCGGAGCCGGAGAGATCAGGAGCAGGTCCGTACGAGGGGACGGCCGCTCAGACGACCGGCTCGCCGATGCCCAGGAGGTTTCCCTCGCTGTCCCGGAACCAGACCGCGCGCTCCCCCCGTGCCCCCTTGCTCGGGTAGTTCCCGTCGATCTCGGCGATGCCGTCCTTCGTGCCGAACCCGGGTACGTCGACCTCTTCGAACACCACGCCACGACCCTTGAGCTGCGCCACTACCGCGTCCAGGTCGTCGACCTGCCACCCCATCTGGGTGAAGGTGCCGGGCGAGGCTCCCGTCGACGTGAACAGGGCGAACTCCGTCCCTCCGCATCGGTACAGCAGCCCACCAGGCCTTTCGTCGACGGGCTCCAGCCCGAGCCGCTCGGCGTAGAAGCGCCGCGCCCGGTCCAGGTCCCGGGCGGGAAGCCTGGTCGCCACGCGCCCCCGGGCCAGCATGTTCCTGTCGTCTGCGTTCATGCTTCCACTGTCACGCAGGCCCGCGCCGGACGGAGGACGACACCGGGTTCATGACGGCCGTCCGCCGAACTGCCAGTCGTGGACTTCGACGTCGGCATAACGGTCCGGGGCCAGGACGGCGCGCGCCGAGTCCGGGTCGGGGGCTCGGAGCAGCACCGCGGTACCCACCCGGGTAGCCCCGTCGTCGGACAGCAGCGGCCCGTACGCGATCAGCTCGTCCCGGTCGGGCGGCACGACGAGACCGTCGTCCGTGCCCGGGCCGAGGCCCAGCACCACATACCGGTTGCCGCCGCTCCGGCCACCGGGGAAGTCCCACATGGTGCGCCCCAGCATGTTGCGCCACCGGCGCAGCAGCACGTCCCGGTAGACGCCGGCCTGGTAGTTGGGCTCGTCGAAGGCGAACGCTCGGGCGGCGACGGCATCCGGGAGGTCGACGATGTGCACACTGCCGGTGGGCGTGTCGCCGTCGGCGGCGAAGGTCGGACCCCGGGCGATCATCTGCGCCGCGTACCGGTCCATGTAGGACCAGTGCTTCTCGATCAGTTCGTCGCGCAGGGCGGCGGAGGCGGGCCGGTCACGGTGATAGCAGAAGAACTCCATACCGGCAGACCCTTCCCAAGTCCGCCCGGTATCTCAACCGGCTTTCGGCGGGAGGAGCGCGGGCACGGGCTTGCGGAGGACCGGTGACGTGACTGTCACCCGGTCCTGGTCAGCCCACGCCCGCCTCGCGCCGCCGGACGGCCACCCGCCGCAGAACTCCGCCTCGACGATCTTCGCGGGGTCGCCGGCCCGGTCGCCGTTGACGTTGGCGGCGAGGGAGTGCTTGCCGCCCGCCGTGGTGAACGGCACGGAACTGGATCCGTGGATACCGCCGCTGTGGCCCCATCCGGACCCCGCAGCTCAACTCGGTGCCCGGAGCGAATTCGGGCCGGTGACCCATGGCGATCTTCAGGAGCTCGCGGGGAGTGCAGGTGCGGTACCGGTTCTTGAAGAAGTTCTCGGGCAGGAAGACCTCGCTCTGGAGGTCCTCGTCGTCCGTGTAGCTGAAGATGTGGTTCGGTCAGGGGAAGGGACCCGGTGGGCGGGCGCGGAGTTGCCGGGCTTCGGAGGGTTGAGCCGCTTTCGGCCGTTCCGCCCGAGCCGCCCGGCGCCCGCTCACGGTGGTTCGGTCGGCCCGCGGCGGCACTCTCCCACCCGCGCGAAATCCCCTGGTCGGCCCCCGAGCGGTCGGGCCGTCGCCACGGCCGACGGCCCGGTGCGGCAACTGCGTTTCTCACCCGGTAACTTGACGCGCCATCATATAGTTGCGACGGCGCGCGGTGCTCCCCCTGTTCCCCGCCGCGCGGGCGGCCCTCACTGGAAAGGCACGACCCTGCGGAACCAACCGCGCAGCGGCACCGACGACGTCTCCGCCGCCCTGTCCTCGCCCCGTCGGTCGGTGTTCTCCCCCGCCGCCGACGTCATCGGCTCGGAACTCGACCTGCTGATGACCGGCAGCCATGTCGTGCACGCGCTGACCCCCGGATTCTGCGACGCGGCCTCGGTCTACCTGCTGGAGCGGTGGCGCGTCGAGGAGAACGCGCACGTCGGCGTGGACGCGCCCAGGATCGAGGCCCGCCGGATGGCACTGCGTGTCGGGCCGGGCGCGCGGGAGGACTGGGAGGGCATGCTGCCGGTCGGCGAGGTGATCGCCTTCCCCCGGGACACGCCGTACGCCCGCGCGCTCGCCGCAGGGCACGCGCAGGTGCTCGACGCGGTGGACCCGCACACGTCCGAGCGGCTCATCGCCTCCGGGGACGGCGAGGCCCGCGTCTGCGACCTGCTGAGCGTGGCGGCCTTCCTCGTGGTGCCGCTGCGACTGCGGGACCTGGCGATCGGCTTCGTCACCTGCACCAGGGGGCCGGGCGGGGCGCCGTTCGGCCCGGCGGACGTGGCCGCCGTGGAGGCACTGGCCGCGCGGGCCGCCGTGGCCCTCGACAACGCGCGCCGCTACGAGCGCGAACGCCGGACCTCCCTGGCGATCCGCAACAGCCTGCCGCCCGGCACGGCGCAGGAGTTCGGCGGCTGCCGCACCGCGCACGGCTGTCTGCCCGCCGGGCAGGGCAACCTCGTCGGCGGTGACTGGTTCGACGTGCTGAAGCGGCCGGGCGACCGGGTCAGTCTGATCGTCGGGGACGCCATGGGGCACGGTCCCGAGTCCGCCGTCGCGATGATCCAGCTGCGCACCGCCGTCCGTACCCTGGCGGCGCTCGACATCCCCGCGGCCGATCTCATAGGACGGCTCGACGCCCTCGCCGGCGACTCCCCCGGCGTGTCCTTCGCGACCTGCATATACGCCGAGTGGGATGCCCGGCGGCGCACCTGCACCCTGGTGGGGGCGGGCCATCCTCCCCCGCTGTTGCGCGGCCCGGACGGCCGTACGGCGCCGGTCAGGCTGACCGGGGCGGGTCTGCCCCTCGGGCTCGGGGCGGGCAGCTACGAGGAGACCGTGCTGAGCGTGCCGGATCCGGCCCTGCTGGTGCTCTACAGCGACGGTCTGGTCGAGTCCCGCGACGCCGACATCGACCAGGAGATCACCCGCCTCGCGCGCACCGTGGACGCGGCGGCCGCCGCCGAGCCCGTGGGCGGCGACGGGCAGGACGCGCTGCCGTCCCTGTGCCGTCGACTCCTGCACGACCCTTCCGGCGCGGCCGGAGCCGACGACCGCACCCTGCTGCTGGCCGAGCTGACCCCGGCCGGGTGCTGAGTCACCGGGCCCGGCCGCCGGGGCGTGCCGGGTTCCCGGGGCCGCTCAGGCCGTCATGGTCGCCCAGACCGCGTTGCCGCCGGTGAGGCTCGACAGGTCGACTCCCCAGGTCTCGGCGAGCTGCTCCACGAGGAAGAGGCCGCGGCCGCCCTCGTCGTCCGGTCCGGGCTCACAGCGGGGCAGGCCCCGTCCCGTGCGGTCGTGATCGTGCACCTCCAGGCGCAGCCGCCCGTCCGTGACGAGTCCCACACCGCACAGGAACCGGGTGCCGAACGCGTGCCGTACGGCATTGGTGGCCAGCTCGGACACGAGCAGGACGGTGTCCGCGCACAGCTCGCCCGGCAGCCGCCAGGCGGCCAGTCGCGCGCTCATGGCACGGCGGGCCACCGAGACGCTGGAGCGGTGTGCCGGGAGTTCGATCCAGTGCGTCCGATCGGGGCTCCAGGTGTCCAAGGGCCGGGGTGAGGACGTCGTGTGGGGGGACACGGTGGTCGCCTTCCGTGGGGGGCGGCAGCAGCCAGAGGCGGGGAATGGTGAGCAACGGACCTACGAGGAGGGGGTGTTCCGTACGGGCCCGGTACCGCGACCGCCCGAGCGATCCAACTCCTGTGGGGGTGGCAGGGGTCGGCTGGGGAACGCTCGAGTTCGGCAGCACGCTTCACTCAAGTAACTATGCTCGCAACGAAGTTCAAGCTGCAACCGACTGCCTGACAATTTCAGCGAGCCGGTACCCGTCACGTTGCTGCGGCAAGTCGCCGTCGGACTTGCGGCGGTGACACCCCCTCAGGAGGCAGGGCGTGAGCGAAGGCCGTTCGGGCACGGGCAGCACCGGTGACACCCACGGTGCTGCGCGTGATCCTCGAAGGCGACTCCAGGAGCGGCGCCTGAACGCGGGTGGCTTCGACGGCACCGGTCGGACCCGGTGCGGGACCGGCCCCGGTGTCAGTGTTCCCGGGCGGGAAGCCGGTCCAGGCCGGTGTCGAGCAGAATGCGCTCGACGGTCTGCGGGAGCGTGCTGTCGGCGCCGATGACGGTCTCGACGGCGCCCGGCAGCAGATCGAGCTCCCGGTACCAGGCACACAGATCCGCCTCGCCGACCTCGTGGGCGATCGGCTTCGTGGCGTGACGCACCAGGGTTTCGGCGAGCGGCACATGAAGGTAGTAGCCGTGGGTCGGACCTCGGTGCTCCCTGCGCAGTCGTCCGAGCATGGGCCCGTACCGGTCGGCGTAGAGGATGCCTTCGAGGACGACGTGGTAGCCGGCGTCCAGGGCATAACGGGCGACGGCCTCGATCAGCCCGATGTTCGCCGCGCCGGGCCGGTCGTGCTCGCGCAGCACGATCCGGCGGAGGTTGTCCTGCCCGACCAGGGCCAGGCCCCGGCCGAACCTCTCGCGGAGACCGGCCGCCACCGCCGACTTGCCCGAAGCGCTGTTGCCGCGCAGGACGATCAACCGGGTCTCTGGGGTGCCCACCATCACGGGGCTCACGCTACCGGCCCGGCCGACATCGGCGCGCGCGTCGCTCCCGGTTCCGCGCGGTGGCGGGGCCAGTCGGAGGAAGGATTCGGCGGTCTCGATTCACTCGTGCACAGGGCGAGTTGAGGGGCCCGGGAGAGGTACGGGCGGTGTGTCCGACGGCGCGGCCGGACCGGCCGGCAGCCAGGTGTGAAGCCGGCTCGTTTTCGCGTGAGCACCGTTCGAACCGAGCGAAAATGTGAACGGGTGTACGTACCAGGGTCGTTGGGACGTAAGTTGTGGCTCGAACTGCCCACGCCTCGGCCGAAAGACGGACACCCCTCATGACCGACCATGTGACCACGCCCGGTTCAGCGGCACCTCAGAAGATCGACACCTCGGTGCCGCACTCGGCCCGCATCTGGAACTACTGGCTGGGCGGGAAGGACAACTACCCCGTCGACGAGCAGGCCGGCGACGCCTACACCGCCGTGTTCCCCGGCATCGTCACCATCGCGCGCAGCAGCCGCGCGTTCCTGCGCCGCAACATCACGTACCTGGTCTCCGAGGCGGGCATACGGCAGTTCCTGGACGTCGGAACCGGCCTGCCGACCGCCGAGAACACCCATGAGGTCGCCCAGCGCCTCGCCCCCGAGACGCGGATCGTCTACGTCGACAACGACCCGCTGGTCCTGGCCCACGCCCGCGCCCTGCTCTACTCCACCCCGGAGGGCGCGACCTCCTACGTCGACGCCAACGTGCTGGACCCGGAGCGCATCCTGGCGAGCGCCGCGGAGACGCTGGACTTCAGCCGTCCCACCGCGCTCATCCTCAGCAACATCCTGGGCCACGTCGCCGACCACGACCAGGCCCGCTCCATCGTCACCAGCCTGATGGCGGCACTGCCGTCCGGCAGCTACCTCTCCGTCAACGACGGTTCGCGGGGCATCGACCCGGTCTTCGAAGAGGCCCAGGACGCGTACAACGAGAGCGGCGCCGTCCCGTACAACCTGCGCTCCGTCGACGAGATCACGGCGTACTTCGACGGACTGGAGCTCCTGGAGCCCGGAGTCGTCTCGGTCCCCCTCTGGCGCCCGGAGGCCACCTCCCCCGCCCCGGACGTGATCGGCGAACACGGCGGCCTCGCCCGCAAGCCGTAGCACCCGCGCCGCCGCCCTCCGCACCGGACGGGCGGCCGACGCGCGCTGACGCCGCTCCGCCACACCCGCCGTCCAAGCCGGTGCGGCGGAGCCGTTCAACTCTCCTACCGATATTGACGGATAATGTCAGTACTCCGTAAGATCGACCCCGGCATTGAGTGTCAGCATCAAGCCCTGGCTAGCTGACCGGCAACCCTCCTCCGCGGTGGGGTGCTCCAGGTGAAAGCCCGGCGGGGTCACCGACCCCGCAAGCGCGTGGCCCCGGTCCAGGGGCCTGAGACGGGGAGGACCAGCGTGCGGCACAGCGGCAACCTGAGTGCCTCGATCGCGACCGCGGCACTGTTCTCCGGATTCTCGCGCCGACGCCACATCGACCTGCAGCGCTCCGCCAGCTGTCTGTGTCAGGGCTGATCACGCCCACCCCGCAGGCTGACCCTCGCCCACCGCGCGGTCACGCCGTCATCGACGTCGCCATCGACCCGGTCGTCGACGTCCCCTTCCCCTGAACAGTTCTGAGCAGTGCCGGCCCGTGCGGGGCAGGCACCCTCCGCGCATCGCCATGGCCGCGTTCCGCACCGGCCTGTGCGCGGTGACCTTGGAGTAGGAGAACCATCCCGTGACAGCGCATCCGGATTCCCGTACCCCCCGATGGGCGGCGCTCGCCGCACTCGTGACCGGCAGCCTGCTGCTCGGCGCCTGCTCGTCGGGCGGCAGCGGCAGCTCGAGCGGCGAGGGCGGCAGCCCGAAGTCGGGCGGCACCCTGACCTTCGCGGTGGGTTCCGACGCCGGCTGCGTGGATCCGCAGCAGGTGGGCAGCAACGACACCATCTACTCACTGCGTCAGGTCGTGGACTCCCTCACCGACCAGGACCCCAAGACCGGCAAGATCGTGCCGTGGCTCGCGAAGAGCTGGGACATCAGCCCGGACACCACGACGTTCACGTTCCACCTGAGATCAGGGGTGACCTTCAGCGACGGGACACCGCTCACCGCGCAGGTGGTCAAGGACAACTTCGACGCGGTTCCGAAGCTCGGCGCCCTCGGCACCCTCGCCCAGGGGTACCTGAGCGGCGTGGAGAGCACCACCGCCGTGGGCCCGCTCACGGTCCGGGTGAAGTTCAAGCAGCCCAACGCGCAGTTCCTCCAGGCCACCGCCACGCACTCGCTGGGGATCGAGTCGTCGGCGAGCGTGCGCAGGAGCCCGCAGGAGAAGTGCAGCAAGGGAGTGGTCGGCTCCGGGCCGTTCGTGCTGAACGGCTATGTGCAGAACCAGTCGATCACCCTGGCCAAGCGCGCCAAGTACGCCTGGGGTTCCTCGCTGTGGACCAAGCAGGGCGAGGCATACCTGGACAAGCTGGTGTTCAAGGTGGTGCCCGAGGCGGGCGTGCGCACCGGCAGCCTCCAGTCCGGCCAGGTAGACGCGATCGGCAGCGTCGGCAGGGCCAACGAGGCGGCGCTGGGCGGCGGCGCGGTGAACCTCCAGCAACGGGCCAACCCGGGTGTGGTGTTCAACCTCGGGCTCAACAACTCCCGGCCGCTCTTCAAGGACGCGAAGGTACGCCAGGCGATCCTGTTCGCCATCGACCGGCAGCAGATCGTCGACGCCGTGTTCCCGACCGGCACCGAGCCGGCGACCAGCATCCTGGCCCACACCACACCGGACTACACCGATCTCGGCTCCGACCTGACCTTCGACGCGGCCAAGGCGAAGTCCCTGCTGGACTCGGCCGGTTGGCGGGCGGGCGGCGACGGCGTCCGGGTCAAGGACGGCAAGAAGCTGAGCCTGACCGTCAAGTGGTTCGCCAACGCGGCCACCACCCAGCCCGCGCTGGAACTGATCCAGCAGCAGCTCAAGGCCGTCGGTGTCGAGGTGGTGCTCAAGCAGCTCCAGATCGCCCAGTTCTCCCCGACCCTTCAGTCCGGTGACTTCGACGCGGTGTGGGGCAACGTGACCCGCGCCGACCCGGACATCCTGCGCAGCTCGTACTCCACCCGGCTGGCCAACTTCTACCACCTGCCGGCCGGCCCGCTGGACACCGCGCTGACCCGGCAGGCCGCGACGACCGACGCGGCGAAGCGCAAGCAACTCGTCACCCAGGCACAGCAGTTGATCGTGCAGAACGCCTACGTCGTACCCGTGGTGGAGCTCCAGACCCAGCTCGGGGTCGCGAAGAAGGTGCACCACCTCGACTTCGAGGCCTCCAGCCGGATCCAGCTGCACGACACCTGGATCGGATAGCCGCCGGCATGCGTCTCTATGTGGTCAAACGACTCGCGCAGGCCCTCGGCGTGCTCTGGGCGGCCTACACGGTGTCCTTCCTCGTACTGGACTACCTGCCCGGTGATCCCGTCTCGGCGATGGCCGGCGCGGGAGCGGACACCGGGCAGGTCGATCCGGCCCAACTCGCGGCACTGCGGCACGAGTACGGCTTCGACAAGCCGATTCTCGCGCAGTACGCCGACTATCTCGGCAGGGCGGTGCGCGGCGACTTCGGCGACTCGGTGTCCACCGGCCGACCGGTGACCTCGACGCTGGCCGACGCGCTGCCGCAGACCCTCCAGCTGACCGGGGCGGCACTGCTCCTCGCGGTGTTCCTCGGCGGCGGGCTCGCGGTGCTCGCGACCTACACCACCCGGCGCTGGTTGCGGCAGCTGCTGCTGTCACTGCCGCCGCTGGGGGTCTCGGTGCCGACGTTCTGGGTCGGGCTGGTCCTCGTCGAGCTGTTCTCCTTCCGGACGAGACTGTTCCCCGCGTTCGGCAACGACGGGCTGCGGGGCCTGGTGCTGCCCGCGGTCACGCTGGCGATCCCGACCGGCGCCCTGGTGGCGCAGGTGCTGGCCAAGAGCCTGCTCACGGCGCTGGACCAGGCCTATGTGGAGACCGCCCGGGCCAAGGGCGCCGGCCGGCTGCGCATTCATCTGCGGCACGCGCTGCGCAACGCCTCGCTGCCGGCGCTGACGGTCGTCGGACTGCTGGCCGGCCAGCTGATCGCCGGTTCGGTCGTCGTCGAGACGGTGTTCTCCCGCGACGGTCTGGGCCGCGTGACCGCCGCCGCGGTCACGGTCCAGGACATCCCGCTGGTCCAGGGGGTCGTGGTGTTCGGGGCGCTGATCTTCGTGGCGGCCAATCTGATCGTCGATCTCGTCTACCCGCTGCTCGACCCGCGGATCGTGGTGGCGGCGACCAGGAAGGTGCGTCCCGCATGAGCCGGACACTTGCCGACGGTGTCACCGCCGGAACCGCCGGAACCGCCGAAACGGGAGGGACGGCAGGAACTACCGAAGAGGTCGGACCGGTCGGACCGGTCGAAGCCGCGGCCCGCCTGGCCCGGCCGGTGGATCCGGGGGCCGACCCGGGCCCCGCGAGTGCCGGACGCGGTGTCGGACCGCGGCGGTTCCTGGTGTTCCTGCTGCGCCGGCCCGGGCTGCTGGCCTCGGTCCTGGTGCTGGTGCTGGTGGTGCTGGCCGCCTTCTGGCCAGGGCTGTTCACCTCACAGGACCCGCTGCACGGGGTGCCCGCGGAGAACTTCCGGAGCCCCGGCGGCGGGCACTGGTTCGGCACCGACGAGCTGGGACGTGACGTGTTCTCGCGGGTGGTGCACGGTGCCCAGCTGTCGCTGAAGGCGACCCTGATCGCGGTGGGGTTCGCGTTCGTGGTCGGCGGCCTCATCGGCCTGGTCGCCGGGTTCGTCGGCCGCTGGGTCGAGGACGTGCTGATGCGCTTAGTCGACGTACTGCTGTCGATCCCGTCGCTGTTCCTGTCCCTGGCCCTGGTCACCGCACTGGGCTACGGAACGGTGAAGGTGGCCGTCGCGGTCGGCATCGCCAGCGTGGCCGGCTTCGCCCGGGTGACCCGCGCGGAGGTACTGCGGGTGCGGCAGGCGGTCTTCGTCGAGGCGTCGCGCTCCTGCGGGGCCCGCTGGTACTCGGTGCTGGGCCGGCACGTCCTGCCCAACGCGGCGGGCCCGGTGATCGTGCTCGCCACCCTCGAGTTCGGCGCCGCCATCCTCGCCGTGTCCTCGCTCAGCTTCCTCGGCTACGGGGCGCCCCCACCGGCGCCGGAATGGGGCACGTTGATCTCCGACGGGCGCAACTACCTGGCCAACGCCTGGTGGCTCACCGCGCTGCCCGGACTGGCGATCGCGGCGACGGGCCTCGCCACCAACCGCATCGCGCGGGCGCTGGACGGCGAATGGTCCCGCCGGCGATGACCGGCCCCACGACGAACGAACCCGAGACGGACGTACCCGTGACGGAAGAAACCGTGACCCACGAGTCCGTGACCCACGAGTCCGCGACCGACCAGACCGTGCCCGACCATGCCGCGTCCGGCCTCCGCGCGACCGGTCTCCCCACGACGGACAGGGCCACGCCGGACGAGACCGCGACGGCCGGGACCGCAGCCCACAGAACCGCGACAGACGAGGCCGCGACGGCCGAGACCGTGACGGCCGAGACCGTGACGGCCGAGACCACAACCGACGGAACCGCGACAGACAAGGCCACGACGGCCGAGGCCGCCACCTACAAGCCCGCTCCCTACAAGGCCGCCACCGACAGGGTCACGACGGTGGGGTCCGCAACCGACGAAGCCGCCGCCGACAAGGCCGCCGTCGGCAAGGCCTCGACCGACGCCGCTTCGGCGGACGAGCCCGCGCTGCTGGAAGTGCGGGGCCTGTCCGTGTCGTACCGCACGCGTGGCGGGACCGTGCACGCCGTGCGGGGCGTGGACCTCGACGTATGGCCGGGGCAGGTCACCGCGGTGGTCGGCGAGTCGGGTTCCGGGAAGAGCACGACCGCGCACGCGATCATCCGGCTGCTGGCGGCCAACGGCGGCATCGACGCCGGTACCGTCCGCTTCGGCCGGCACGACCTCACCGCCCTGTCGGAGCGGGAGCTGCGTACCGTACGCGGCGCACGGATCGGGCTGGTGCCGCAGGACCCGACGGTGTCGCTCAACCCCGTCAAACGCATCGGCGAGCAGGTCGCCGAGGTGCTGCGCATCCACGGGCTGGCGACCCGCCGCTCCGCTCCGGCGGCCGCGATCGCGATCCTGGACCAGGCAGGGCTGCCCGACGCGGCCACCCGCGCCCGGCAGTACCCGCACGAACTGTCCGGCGGCATGCGCCAACGGGCCCTGATCGCGGTCGCCATCGCCGCGAAACCGCAGCTGATCATCGCCGACGAGCCGACCAGCGCCCTCGACGTCACCGTGCAGCGCGTGATCCTCGACCACCTCCAGCACCTCACCGAGGAGTCCGGCACCGCCGTGCTGCTGGTGACGCACGATCTCGGCGTGGCCGCCGACCGGGCGCAGCGGATCGTGGTCATGGCCGAGGGCCGGGTCGTCGAAGCCGGGCCCACCCGGGACGTCCTGGAGAACCCGCGGCACGCCTACACGCGGCGGTTGCTGGCCAGCGCGCCCAGCCTCACCACGGCCCGGCCGCGCGCCACGGCCGCGGTCACCGCACCGGCTCCCGACGAGACACCGCTGGTCGAGGCCCGCAACCTGGTCAAGGAGTTCCGGCTGCCCGCAGCAGCGGGTGCGGCCCGCACCCTGCGCGCGGTCGACGACGTCAGTCTCACCCTGCACCGCGGCCGGACGCTGGCCCTGGTCGGCGAATCCGGCTCGGGAAAGTCCACCACCGCCCGTCTGGTGCTGCGGCTGGTCGATCCGACCTCGGGGAGCGTCCTGTTCGACGGCGCCGATGTCACGACCGTCCGTGGGGCAGGGGCCCGGCAGCTGCGCCGGCGGGCCCAGCTCGTCTACCAGAACCCGTACGCCTCGCTCGATCCCCGGTTCTCGATCGGCGAGGTGATCACCGAGCCGCTGCGCGCGTTCCGGGTCGGCGACCGTGCCTCCCGGCTCGCCCGGGCCCGGGAACTGCTCGACCGGGTGGCGCTGCCCGGCTCGGTGCTGGACCGCCGCCCGGCGGAACTGTCCGGCGGGCAGCGGCAGCGCGTCGCGATCGCCCGCGCCCTCGCGCTCTCGCCCGATCTGGTGGTGTGCGACGAGCCGGTGTCCGCGCTCGACGTGTCGGTCCAGGCTCAGGTGCTGGACCTGCTCGCCGAACTCCAGGCCGACACGGGAGTGGCGTACCTGTTCATCTCGCACGACCTGGCCGTCGTACGCCAGATCGCGCACCGGGTGGCCGTCATGCGGTCCGGCCGCGTCGTCGAGACGGGCACCGCCGGGGAACTGTTCACCCACCCCCGCCACGACTACACCCGCGAACTGCTCGCGGCGATCCCCGGCGGCCGCCACGCGTCGGCCGGGGCCGCCGACTCGCCTGAACCGAAGGAGCACCAGTGACCGTTCACGACACCTCGGCAGACCTCGACGCCTTCGTCGACGACTGGCAGGAGTGGCATCACCGGCAGGAGGCACGACTCGCCGACCCGCACGGGTTTCTGGCCATCACCGGCCTGCACTGGCTGAGTGATCGGCCGGAACGCTTCCCGGACGCACCGGGGGCGTGGTCCACCGGCGCCGACGGAATCGTCGTGGTCCTCGACGAAGGCGAGGAACTGGTCGTCGACGGAACCGCTGTCCGGGGCGAGCACCGCTTCGGAGTGATCCCGGAGCGCGGCGGGGTCGACGCCGTGTGGGGCGACGCCGTCATCGAGGTGGCCAAGCGCGGCGGGCAGGACATCATCCGCCCCCGGCATCCGGACACCCCGCTGCGCACCGGCTTCACCGGCACACCGGCCTACGACCCGCACCCCCGCTGGGTGGTGACCGGCCGTTACACGGCGTTCGACGAGCCCAGGCCGACGACCGTGGGCGCGGCGGTCGAGGGGCTGGAGCATGTGTACGACGCGCCGGGCCGGGTCGAGTTCGAGCTGGACGGGCGTCCGCTGGCGCTGACCGCGTTCCCCGGGCACGGCCCGGGAAGTCTGCTCGTCCTGTTCACCGACGCGACCTCCGGGGTCACCACCTACGCGGCCAACCGGGCTCTTGCGCTGGACGCGCCCGCCGCCGACGGCACGGTCGTTCTGGACTTCAACCGGGCGGCGAACCTCCCGTGCGCCTACACCGATCTGGCCACCTGCCCGCTGCCGCCCGCGGAGAACCGGCTGCCGGTGCCGGTCGAGGCCGGCGAGAAGATCCCCCGCGAGCGGGGCGGGTCCTGACCACAGAGCACCGAGCACCGAGCACCGAGCACCGCTGAGCCGACCCCGATCCTGAGGACTGGCACCGTATGAGCATCCCCTCCATCACCTCGTTGGCCTTTCTCACCCCGGGCAACTTCGCCGACGACGATCCCTACACCGGTCTGGAGGAGACGCTTCAGCTGTTCGAGTACGGCGAACGGATCGGCTTCGACGGGGCCTGGGTCAGGCAGCGGCATCTCGAACACGGGGTGGGTTCGGCCGCGGTGTTCCTCGCCGCGGCGGGCCAGCGGACCGAGCGGGTCGAGCTGGGTACCGCGGTCATCCCGATCGGGTACGAGAGCCCGTTCCGGCTGGCCGAGGACCTGGCCCTGGCCGACGTGCTGTCCCGTGGCAGGCTTCAGACCGGGTTCAGCACCGGCATGCCGCACGCCGAACTGCTCGGCGATCTGGTGTACGACGGGGACTGGCGCGGCTTCGACCTGTCGTACGGCCGGATCGCCCGCGTCGTCGACAACCTGCGCGGGGACTACCTCGGTGGTCCTGACACCGTGATCCAGTCGCCGGGCAACACCCAACGGCCGCGGCTGCAGCCGCACGCCCCGGGCCTGTTGGACCGTGTCTGGTACGGCGGCGGCAGCCTGCGTTCGATCCGGTGGGCCGCGGAACACGGCCTGAACCTGCTGAGCGGCAACATCGTCACCGGTGAGGGCACCGACGACTTCACCACGGCCCAGCTCACCCTGCTCTCCGAGTACCGGCGCACGGTCTCCGCCGCTCGTCCGGCGCGGGTGGCACTGGGCCGGGTGATCGTGCCGCTCGACAGCGCCGACGCCCCCACCCGGGCCCGGTACCGGGAGTACGCGGCCGCCCGGCACGCGCGCACCCTGGCACCGCAGGGCAGGAACCGGACCCTGTTCGCGCCGGACCTGGTCGGGACGGCGGAGCAGATCCTGGAGCAGCTGGCCGCGGATCCCGTGGTCTCGGCCGTGTCGGAACTGCGCCTGGAGTTGCCGTACGAGTTCCATCGGGGTGACTACGAGCAGATCCTGCACGACGTCCGGCACTTGATCGCGCCGGAGCTGGGCTGGCGGCCCGCCGGTGCGGCCGCCCCACAGGCCGCCCGGCCGGTCGCCGCCCGGGGCGGCGCCGGCTGATGAGCGAGCCCGGGCCGGGGCGGTACGGGCAGGAAGGGTACGGTCAGAGCAGCCGTCGGATGTCACCGCGGACCCGGTAGAAGCCGCCGGCCGCCGTGTGCAGGGCGTCCACCACGTACCGTGCCCCGGGCTCGCGTATCTCGCGCGGGAACTGGACGTTCCACGACGTTTCGTAGCCGTCGGACACCACGTGCACCCGGACCCGCCCCGATTCCTGGACGCACTCGACGACGATCGCCCCGGAGGGCGCCTGGGCCACGGTGGCCACCGTGGCCGCGGCCGTGGCCGGGACGTACGTCGGCAGGGCCGCGGCGAGCTTGACGTCCCGCGCCACCGGCACCGTGCCCTGCTCGGCCGCGGTGATGGCCGCCTCGCTGGCGTCCACGCACACCAGCGAGCCGTCCGTGGTCACCAGGTACAGCCGTTCGTCGCGGTACTGCATCGACAGCGCCGAGCCGCCGCCCGTGCCGAGCTTCCACAGGCGCGTGCCGTCCCGGTCGAAGCAGTAGACGGACGACGACGCGTCTCCGGCGAACACGAAGCGCCCGTTGGGCGAGGTGGCGCAGGAGTACACCGCGCTGTCGCAGCCGTACGTGGCCTCGACCGCGCCGGTGGCCTTCGACAGCCGCTGCACCACCTTGTGCGCGGTCCCCGCGTACACGGCGTGCTCCTCCTGCCAGCCGAACAGGACGCCGCCGCGGGTGGGGGTGTGCCAGAGTTCGCCGCCGCCGTCGGGCGCGTAGGCGGTGACGCCCCGGTGGTGACCGTGGTAGACGGCCCGGTCGTCCGCGCGGACCATCCAGGCGTGCTCGCCCTTGCTGCGGCGGGCCCACTGGTGTTCGTCCTCGTGGTCGATGACGGTGAGCCGGCCCTCGCGGTCCGAGACGTTCAGCAGGCCTTCGTGGATGTCCAGCCAGAAGATGTCGACGTCCGCGGTGATGTCGTACGCCGCGAACGGCAGCTTGGAGGACAGGTCGTAGACCTTGCCGTCGTCGCAGCCCGCGTAGATCCAGAAGTCGTCGGCGACCAGGCACTTCACGCCGTCCGGCAGGCTGAAGCGGGCCAGGACGGCGCCCTCGTGGTCCAGGGTGTAGACGTCACCGGACTGGTTGCCGACCCAGCAGCGGTCGTCGTCCACGTGGATGCCGAACGCCGAGGAGCCGGTGCGGAACCGCCACAGCACCGGGGCCACGGCGCGCGCGGTGGACGGCGCCGAGGTCACCTGACGGCGGGTCACCGAACGTGGGGGGCGCTGGCCTGCGACGGCCGGGGCGTACCCCTTGCGGACCTTCTCCCCGACCTTCCGCGCGGCGGCGGCCCGGGCCTTCTCGGCGGTGGGGAACGTCGTCGTCTGCAGCTGCCCGGTGGCGCCGATCCGCCCGTACCGGACCGTCACCACCACGCCGTCGACGGCCACTTCGTAGAACTTGTGCGCGCCGCCGCCGTCCTGCGACAGCTCCAGATACGTCGTCGACACGGTGCTGGACCCGGTAGCCATGACAAAACCCTCCCCAGGGTGGACCCGCGGCCGTTCCGGCGAGTCCCACTCCCCGAAAGGTAGGCGCAGGCACTGACAATCACGTCGGGCGGTGCTCGGCGCCTCGGCCGGGGTCACCGGCCGCGCAGCGCGGGTGGGACGGCCCGAGACCGGTGCGGGGCGGATCGCCGGCCGGCGAACGACCGTCGCACACCGGGAGCCCCACCCACCGTGGAGGTGTCGACCCGGCCCCGCCCCCTGCCCCTGCTGCGGCCCCGGCGCAAGCGCAAGCCCCGTCAGTTGTTCGTGTTCTTGTGCTCCGGACGCCCCGTGTCCTGGATGTCCTTCGGCGGTCGGCCCGGTGGGGCCTCGCCCGCGGTGAGGTGTTCCAGGACCTCGACCAGTTCCTGGCAGGCGCGTTCCACGGAGCGTCTGGTGTGGTGCTGTTCGGTGATCACCGCGGAGAGCAGCAGGGCGGTCAGGGCCATCGTGCCGTTGAAGGCCTGAAGCTTGATCATCACCTCGACGCGGCTCAGCCGTTCGAAGGGCCCGACGCTGTCCGTCGCGGCGACGGTGGCCATGACCGAGGTGAAGAGGGCGCACAGCATGCTGCCTGCGAGCTGGAAGCGCAGGGCCGCCCAGATCAGCAGGGGATAGACGAGGAAGAGCAGGCTGACGCGGCTGTGGGTGGCCAGGGGGACGAGGGCGCAGGCGATGAGCGCGAGTCCCACGGCCTCTTTCCAGCGGGACAGCCGGAGGGGCCGGGTGATCGTGTACAGCACGAGCAGGACCGGCGTGACGATCAGAACGCCCATCGCGTCGCCGACCCACCAGGCCAGCCAGACCGGCCAGAAGCTGTGCGCGGCGAGCTTGTCGGTGAGGACGAGGAGCCCGACGCCGATGGTCGAGCTCAGCAGCGTCGCGGTGAGGGCGCCCAGGAAGACCAGTGCGAGGCCGTCGCGCAACCGGATGAGGTCGTTGCGGAAGCCCACCTTGCGAAGCATGAGGTACGCGCAGACCGGGGCGGCCGTGTTGCCGATCAGGTTGACGATCACCACGGGCCGTAACGAGGTCAGGGACATGACGACGAAGAGGGCGCCGAGGGCGATGCCCGGCCAGACGCGGATCCCGAGGAGCAGCAGACAGGCGACCGCCACACCCGTGGGCGGCCAGATGGGGGTGAAGACCGCGCCCTCCACGACGAGCTCCCGCATGAGCCCCAGCCGCCCGGCCGCGTAGTAGCCCAGGGCTACGGCCAGCGTCTGCAAGGCGAAGACAGCCGATCTGCGCAGATCCGGGGTACCCACCACAGCAGCCATCAGACACCTGCGCGACGCTGTCGGCGAGGCGAAACGCGCGGTGTCCGGCCCTATGGCTGAACCAGGGGGACGTCCGGCGCCGTCAGCCCGTCGTGTCCGACCACCAGCACGGCCGCGTCGTCCTCGTGTCCCACGCGCTCGGCGCCCTTGATCACCGCGGCGGCGAGGGAGTCCGCCGCCATGCCCGCGACGGCGGCGATGCCGGCGAGCCGTACGACCTGGTCGAGGCCCTCGTCGACGTTCAGGGTCGGCCCCTCCACCACGCCGTCCGTGAGCAGGACGAACACTCCGCCCTTGGTGAGCCGGTAGCGGGTGACCGGGTAGTCCATGCCCTCCTGGACCCCCAGGGGCGGGCCGCACTCGTCCTCGGCGACACCGGACTTGCCGTCCGCCGTGGCCCACACACAGGGGATGTGCCCGGCCCTGGCGCTCTCCAGGACCCCGGTGGCGGGGTCGAGCCGCATGAAGGTGCAGGTGGCGAAGAGGTCACTGCCGAGGGAGAGGAGCAGGTCGTTGGTCCGGGCGAGGAGCTCGCCGGGCTCGCCGGTCACGGAGGCCAGGGCACGCAGACCGACCCGCACCTGGCCCATGAACGCGGTCGCCTCTATGTTGTGGCCCTGGACGTCGCCGATGGACAGGCCGATGCGCCCGTCCGGCATCGCGAAGGCGTCGTACCAGTCGCCGCCCACGTTGAGGCCGTAGCAGGCGGGCGCGTACTGCACGGCCAGGCGGAAGCCGGGCGCCGCGGGCAGGTCCCTGGGCAGCATGCCGCGCTGGAGGGCGAGGGCCAGCTCGACGCGGGAGCGCTGCAGCTCCGCGCGCTCGCGCGCCTGGGCGGTCAGCGAACCGAGTCTGGCCAGCAGCTCGTCGCCGTCGTCCGTGGGGCGCTTGCGGGACATTGATCACTCCGGCGGGACGGCAGCTCGTCGGGAGGGTGGCCACATCGGGCAAACCTCACATTTTATCTTTAGAGGATGATACCGGCCCTGAGGCGCGGCCCGACAGGCCCGGCGTCGCCCAACCGGTGACCACCTGGGTCACCACCGATCTGACCGTCAGCGGCATGACCTGCGCTTGCTTGTCTCAGGCGGGTCGAGAAGAAGCTCGGCAGGCTGGACGGCGTCACGGCGACCGTCAATCCGGCCACCGGACGGGCTCGGGTGAGCCACCCGGCGGTCATCGGCGGTGACGACGTGTGGGAACTGTCGGCCCGCCGCCGCGGCCCGGCGCACGGCGGCCGTCCTGCAGGACGCCGGCACCAGGCCGCCCCGTGCGGGTCGGCCATGTCACCCGTGTCGTCGGCGTCTTCCACTCCCCCGCCGCCATCACCGCCGCCACCGTCGCCGCCCGCGGTTCCCGTGCCGTGCGTGCCGGATGCCACGGGGCCGGAGGCGGTGCCGACGGCGTAGGAGACCGCGAAGATCAGCGCCATGAGCAGGAGGAAGCCGCAGAGGGCGGGCGGGGCCCCGCCCGCCCTGAGGCCGCGCCCAAGCCGGACAAGGAGGAATTCCGGGATACGTCCATCAGCCGCGCCTCCAGGTCACGTCGTACGACGTCGCCTGGGATCGCGCCGTACCGCTTCAGTGGTCGGAGCGGCCGCCGACCGAGTTCCGGAGCAGTGATGTGGCGCGTGTCATGTGGACGGCCGTCCGGCCGGGCGGCTCAGCCGCCCAGCGCGGCGTCGACCACGTCCTTGGCCTCCTCCTGGACCCGGCGGAGGTGGTCGGAGCCGAGGAAGGACTCGGCGTAGATCTTGTAGACGTCCTCGGTGCCCGAGGGACGGGCCGCGAACCAGGCGTTGGCCGTGGTCACCTTGATACCCCCGATGGACGCGCCGTTGCCCGGGGCCTCGGTGAGCACGCCGGTGACCGGCTCCCCGGCCAGGGTGTCGGCGGTGACCTGCGCGGGCGAGAGCTTGCCGAGCAGCGCCTTCTCCTCCCGGGTGGCGGGGGCGTCGATGCGCGCGTAGGCCGGCGAACCGAAGCGGTCGGTCAGGCCGGCGTAGTGCTCGGACGGGGTCTTCCCGGTAACCGCCGTGATCTCGGAGGCCAGCAGCGCCAGGATGATGCCGTCCTTGTCCGTGGTCCAGACCGAGCCGTCGCGGCGCAGGAAGGAGGCACCGGCCGACTCCTCACCGCCGAAGCCGAGCGAGCCGTCGACGAGCCCGTCCACGAACCACTTGAAGCCGACGGGCACCTCGACGAGGCGGCGCCCGAGGTCCGCGGCGACCCGGTCGATCATCGAGGACGACACGAGCGTCTTGCCGACCCCCGCGTCGGCCGGCCACTGCGCACGGTGCGCGTAGAGGTAGGCGATGGCCGCGGCCAGATAGTGGTTGGGGTTCATCAGGCCGGCGTCCGGCGTGACGATGCCGTGCCGGTCGGCGTCGGCGTCGTTGCCGGTCGCGATCTGGAAGCGGTCGCGCTGCTCGATCAGCGAGGCCATCGCGTACGGCGACGAGCAGTCCATGCGGATCTTGCCGTCCCAGTCGAGCGTCATGAAACGCCAGGTCGGGTCGGTGAGCGGGTTGACGACGGTCAGGTCGAGCCGGTGCTGTTCGGCGATCCGGCCCCAGTAGGCGACGGACGCCCCGCCCAGTGGATCGGCGCCGATACGGACACCGGCGGCGCGGATCGCGTCCAGGTCGAGGACGCTCGGGAGGTCGGCGACATAGGTGCCCAGGAAGTCGTAGCGGCCGGTCGTGGGCGCGGCGAGGGCCCGGGTGTAGGGGATGCGCCGTACGTCCTTCAGGCCGGACGTGATGATCTCGTTGGCCCGGTCCTGGATCCAGGAGGTGGCGTCGGAGCCGGCGGGGCCACCGCTCGGCGGGTTGTACTTGAAGCCGCCGTCGGCGGGCGGGTTGTGCGACGGGGTGACGACCACGCCGTCGGCGAGGGCGGCGGTGCGGCCGCGGTTGTGGGCGAGGATCGCGTGGGAGACCGCGGGTGTCGGCGTGTAGCCGTCGGCGCTGTCGACGAGCACCGTCACGCCGTTGGCCGCGAACACCTCCAGGGCGGTGACCCGGGCGGGCTCGGACAGGGCGTGGCTGTCGGCGCCGAGGAAGAGGGGGCCGTCGGTGCCCTGGGCGGTCCGGTACTCGCAGATTGCCTGGCTGGTCGCGGCGATGTGGTCCTCGTTGAACGCCGTGTTCAGCGACGATCCCCGGTGCCCCGAGGTGCCGAACGCCACGCGCTGTCCCGGGTCGTCCGGGTCGGGGTGCAGCGCGTAGTACGCCGTGACCAGCCGGGCGACGTCGACGAGATCCTCGGGGCCGGCCTTCGTGCCCGCTCGCTCGTGCTGCATGTGCCCGCTCCTCCACATCGGTCGATCAAGGCTTACGCCGTCCATCTTCCCTTGTGGGGGCGGCTGTCCGCGAGTACGGGTCGGTTTGCGCCCGGAGCGCTCAGCGCCGGCGGCCGCGCACCGACCAGCCGCTGCCGATGCCCGCGACGTGGAGGGCGAGCACTGTCAGGCCCAGGAGCATGAGGTTGGTCGAGGTGAAGGTGTCGTTGGTGGAGATCTCCGCCGCGTTGATCAGAAAGGCGATGAAGAACAGCACTGCCGAGATGATGGCGAGCAAGGGGTCCGTCCCTTCGGTGTGTCGGCCGCTTCGGGGTGACGGCCGGTTCGGTGGTGCCGGCCGCTTCGGGGTGCCGGCCGGATCGGTGGTGTCGCTCGTGCGGTGTCGTTGCTCTTTCCGTGTCGTTGCTCAGCGGATGCCCCCGACCGGGCCGTGAACACCACGCATTCGGCCCTGGGGGACGGAGTGCCAGGGCGGACGGAGTTCAGGGCCTTCGGCCGGGGGACGGTTCGGGGCGCGCCGCTCCGATGCCACGTCGTGCGACGGTGCGCGTCAGCCGAGCTCGGGCAGCGGGCGCCGGGCGACCTCACGGGCGTCCTGCGAAGGCAGCATGCGCAGCAGCATCTCGGCCAGGTTCGAGGCCGCCTCGTCCCAGTCCAGGTCCGGGCGGGCGAACCGCAGTGCCAGCAGGGAACCGCCCAGGGCGGTCAGGGCGACGGTCGCGTCGCCGACGGTGAACCGGCTGGAGGCGATGCCGGCCTCGAGGTCACGCACGGGGTGTTCCGGCGGCGGCTGAGGACCCGTACCCGCGCGGCCGCTATCGGTCGGGCAGGGCGGACGGGCGCGGGCCCGCCAGGAGAAAGCCGGAAGGTCCGGTCAGCGACAGAGCGCGGTGTGGGTCCGGCACAGGTCGACGTGCCGACGCTTCCGTCCAGGCGGGAGCCAGGACCGGGGTGCGGACCGGCCGGACGGGCACTGTCTTCACGGTGGCTCCCCTCGGTTCTGACGTCTCGATACCGGACGGTGCCCTGCGGCGCGGTGCGTCGCGCGGATTCCGCGGGGCACGCCCATGATCTCCCCCGGTCGTACGCCGCTGCAAGGTCACCTGCTCACCGGCCCTCATCGACCGGACACCCGGAACTACGCCCCGGCGCAGGCGTGTTCACGTCCGATGGTCGAGACAGTCCTTTCCGCCGCACCGACACGGGAGCCCAGGTCTGCCCCGTTCCCGTCCTGCGCTCCGGCGACAGCGGCAGCGCGGCAGCTGCGAAAATCGCCCCCAGGGGGCGGGACGTTCGGGCCGACCACCGGGGCACGATCACCGGAGTTGTGCGCATCAAAGCCGGGTGACGCGGAGTGCTCGATGGAGCTGGAGAGGGGCGAGGGCGGCTGACGCACTGGTTTATTGCTCGCCTGTGTGCAAATATCGACATCCTCCCCGGCCGACCGGAGGTCCGACATGACCGACCCAGGCAGCGCGGGCGGTGGTCGCCGCCAGGCACTGCTCACCCGGGCCCGCATCCTCGAAGCGGCGAGGCGGGAACTCGGCCGTGATCCCGACAGCAGCCTCGGAGACATCGCCGAGGCCGCCGGCGTGGTGCGCCGCACCGTCTACGACCACTTCGGCGGCCGGTCGGCCCTGGTCGAGGGGCTCGTCTCGGACGCGACGGAAGCCCTCGGACGCGCGCTGACGGCCCTACCGGTCCCCGGCCCCGACGCCGTCACGGCGATGGCACGCTTCGTCCTGGCCCTGTGGCCCGTCGGCGACCGCTATCGCACGCTGCTGCGACTGGCACCCCAGGACCTGGGGGCGGAGCGCGTGAACGAGATCCTCGGCCCGGCCCGCGAGATGGCGACGGCGATCATCGAGTGCGGGCAGCGACAGGGCGTCTTCCACACCAGCGTCCCGCCCGACCCGCTCGGCCGAGCCCTCGAAGGGCTGACGCTGGCGCTCCTGGAATGCGTGAACGCCGGGACCTGGAGCGACGACGGCACCCGAACCGCCACGGCGGCCCTGATCGCGGTGGGGGCGGACGGCGACCTCGCCGCCGCCCGGGTCCGCGGGCTCGCCCGCCCCGAGCGGCTCAGCGCCTAGCGCTCCCGCCTGCGCGGCGACCTCGGGGTACGGGGTGAGGGCGCCCGCGAGAAGCCCGTCAGCCCGTCAGCCCGTCAACGATTTCGACAACAATTCCCCGCCGCCGTGGCTCTGCCCGAACCGATCGGTTTCGTGGGGCCACGATGTGCTCGAAATGTCACAAGAGGGGATAATTCAGGGAGCACGGTGGCGCTCGACCGGCGTCCTCCACTCACCAGGAACAGGCAGGTCGGACCATGTCGAAGAAACCACGTTCGTCCGAGCCACCGCACGGCGAGGGTCCTGGCCGGCACGAGGGCGCCGGGCAGCACGGCTGGTCGCCCGATGTGGACGAGACACGCCAGCAGGACAACCCGAGCGCCCACCGCTCCTTCCATGCCGCCCAGTACGCCGACGAGAAGGGCCGGGGCCGGACCAAGTCCGCCGAGGAGACGAAGTCCGTTCCGGGTGACACGGTCGAGAGTCGCAGTGGACGCGGCGAGGAGTACGCGGACGCGGACGAGAAGGGCCGGCGGGACACAGGGCCCAAGGGCCGCTCCCAGCGCCCCAGCGGCACCAGGGACGCGTCCGCCACGACCGGTGTGGACCCGCAGGACCCGCCGTCCGGACGCCGATCGGGCTGACGGCCCGCTCGGGGCGTGGACGGCCGGCTCCCCCACGCCCCGGGCGCGTCACGGCTGCGCCACGCCCCGGGCGCGTCACGGCTGCGCCACGCCCCCGGTCACGTCGCGGATCCCCACGACGCGCGGGACAGCGCGGGATCCGCGTCAGCAGATCCGCGGCAACTGCTCCCCGATCGGCAGATCGACCACCCGGGTTCCGCCCAGCCCGGTCCTGGCCACGACCATCCCAGGATGCGCCTCGACGGCCTCACCGATGACCACGGACTCCGCGCCCAGCGGATGGGACCGCATCGCCTCCAGGACGGCGTCGGCGTGCTCGCGCGGGACGAAGGCCACCAGCTTGCCCTCGTTGGCGATGTACATGGGGTCCAGGCCCAGGATGGCGCAGGCGTTGGCCACGGCCGCCGGGACCGGGACGTCGCGTTCCCGGATGACCACCCCCGCGCCGGAGGCCGCCGCGATCTCGTTGAGCGCGGCAGCCAGGCCGCCCCGGGTGGGATCGCGCAGCACGTGCAGATCCGGGGTGACGGCGAGCATGGCGTCGACCAGGCCGCCGAGCGCCGCACAGTCGCTCTTGATCTCGACCCCGAACTCCAGTCCCTCGCGCACGCTCATGACCGCCACCCCGTGGACGCCGATGGCACCACTGACGATCACCACGTCACCGGGGACGACCCGCTGCGGCCGCAGGTCCACGCCCGCGGGGACGAGACCGATGCCCGCGGTGTTGAGGTAGATCCCGTCGCCGTGTCCGGCCTCCACCACCTTGGTGTCCCCGGTGGCCACCTCCACCCCGGCGGCGCGCGCGGCCGCGCCCAGCGCCTCGGACACCCGGCGGACCACGTCCAGCTCGACGCCCTCCTCCAGGATGAATCCGCAGGAGAGGTAGGCGGCGCGGGCGCCGCTCATGGCGAGGTCGTTGACGGTGCCGTTGACCGCCAGGTCGCCGATGCTGCCGCCGGGGAAGAACAGCGGCCGCACCACGTAGGAGTCGGTGGAGAACGCCAGCCTGGCCCCGCCGACCGTCAGGACGGCGGAGTCGCCCAGCCGGGCGAGCACCTCGCCCCCGAAGGCGGGCACGAAGATCTGCTCGACCAGTTCGGCGGAGAGCACTCCCCCGCCACCGTGGCCCATGACGACCCGGGGCCGGTCGCGCAGCGGCGCCGGACAGGTCCAGCCCTCGACATCGAGGGCGCGGGCGGGGCCGGTGGCGGGCAGATCGGTGATGTCAGACAACGGGGGTCGCCTCCCGGGGCTTGGTGGCCGGCATGTCCAGCCGCCGGTAGAGGTAGTACGCGGCGCAGGCTCCCTCGCTGGAGACCATGGTGGCGCCCAGGGGGGTGCGGGGGGTGCACAGCGTGCCGAAGGCCTCGCACTCGTGCGGCTTGAGCAGCCCCTGGAGGACCTCGCCGCTGCGGCACTCGGCCGGCTCCTCCGTCCGGATCCCCTCGACCGCGAAGCGGTGCTCGGCGTCGTGGTCGCGGTACTTCGACGCCAGCCGCCAGCCGCTGCCGGGGATCACGCCGATGCCGCGCCAGGCCCGGTCGGTGACCTCGAAGACGTCCTCCAGCATGGCCCGGGCGGCCGGATTGCCCTCCGGGCGGACGGCACGGGCGTAGGCGTTGTCGACGGTGTGCTCGCCGCGTTCCAGCTGGTGGACGGCCCGGCGCACGCCTTCGAGGATGTCCAGCGGCTCGAAGCCCGTCACGACGATCGGCACGCGGAAGCGCTCCGCCAGTTCCGGATACTCCTCCACGCCCATCACGCTGCACACGTGCCCGGCCGCGAGGAAGCCCTGCACCCGGCAGCTCGGCGACGACATGATCGCCTCGATGGCCGGGGGCACCCGGACATGGGACACCAGCATGCTGAAGTTCAGGATGCCCAGCTTCCGGGCCTGGTGGACCGTCATGGCGTTGGGGGGAGCCGTCGTCTCGAAGCCGATGCCGAAGAACACCACCTCGCGGTCCGGGTTCTGCTGGGCGATCCGCAGCGCGTCGAGCGGCGAGTAGACGACCCGGACGTCGCCGCCCTCCCCGCGGACCTGGAACAGGTCCCGTCCGGTGCCCGGCACCCGCAGCATGTCGCCGAAGGAACAGAAGATCACGTCCGGCCGGGAGGCGATCTCCAGCGCCTTGTCGATGACCTCCAGCGGGGTCACGCACACCGGACAGCCCGGACCGTGGATCAACTCCAGTTGCTCCGGTAGGAGTTGGTCGATGCCGTGCCGGATGATGCTGTGCGTCTGGCCGCCGCAGACCTCCATCAGCGCCCACGGTCTCGTCACCGTGGCATGGATGTCGTCGAGCAGCCGACGGGCCAGCTCCGGATCCTGGAACTCGTCGATGTACTTCACTGGTTGCCCACCCCTTCGAGCGGGTCCGTGCCCGCCTCCGCCGCCGCCATCTCCCAGGCGTCGCCGAACTCCTCCTGCAGCATGCCGAGTTCGGCGAAGAGTTCGAGCGTCTGCCGGGCCGACTCCTCGTCCAGCCGCTGAAGGGCGAAGCCGACGTGGACGATGGCGTACTCGCCGACCTGGAGGTCGGGCAGATACTCCAGGCACACCTCCTTGACCACACCGCCGAAGTCGACGGTGGCCATCCGGGTGCCGTCCCGGTCCTCGATGTCCAGCACTCTGCCGGGTACCGCCAGGCACATGAGCCTCTCCTCGCTGTGGATCGCGCGTTACTCAGTCGGTGGGAGTCGTCCGGGCGGCCACCATCAGCTGGCCCAGGGCCAGACCGCCGTCGCCCGGCGGCACCAGCCGGTGCCGCAGGACCGTGAAGCCGTCCTCGCGCAGGGTGGCGGCACAGGCCGAGGAGAGCAGCGTGTTGGCGAACACGCCCCCCGTCAGGGCGACCGTGTCCAGGCCGTGCCGCTCTCGGGCCCGCACGCAGATCCGGTGCACCAGGCCGGTCACCGCCCGGTGGAAACGGGCCGCGACCAGCGCGGGTCCGACGCCGGCCCGCAGGTCGGCGACGATCGCGGCGAGGACGGGCGCCGGGTCGGCTCGTACCGCGTCGTCCCCGTTCGCCGCGGGGAGGTCGAAGGCGTAGGCGGCCCGGTCGCCGGTGGGCGCGCCGAGCGCCGCTCCCTCCAGCTCCACGGCGGCCTGTGCCTCGTATCCGGCGCGGTGGCACACCCCCGCCAGGGAAGACACGGCGTCGAAGAGCCGCCCCATGCTGGAGGTGGGGACACAGTGCAGGCCGAGCGCCAACTGCCGTTCCAGCAGACGTAGTTCGTCGGGCGGGCAGGCGGCCGTGCAGGCGAGGTGGTCGGACCAGTCGATCCCGGCCGCCCGCAGATGGGCCAGCGCCATGCGGTACGGCCTGCGCACCGCGGCGTCGCCGCCGGGCAGCGGGACGTACGCGAGGTGCCCGAACCGGCGGAAGCCGTCGTAGTCGGCGAGCAGGAACTCGCCGCCCCAGACGGCTCCGTCGTCGCCGTGGCCCGTGCCGTCGAAGGCGACACCGATCACCGGCCGGGTGCCGTCCAGCCCGTGCTCGGCCATCGCGGCGGCGACATGCGCGTGATGGTGCTGGACGCGGACGACGGGCCGCGCCGCCGCATGACGGTCGGCCCACCGGGCGGAGCGGTAGCCGGGATGCCGGTCGGCCACCAGGGTGGCGGGCCGAACGCCGGTGATGGACTCCAGTTGCGCCACCGCGCCCTCGAAGGCCCGCTGGGTACCGAGGTCGTCCATGTCGCCGATGTGCGCGGACAGCCAGGCGCGTCGGCCCGTCCCCAGACAGAAGGCGTTCTTCAGATCGCCGCCGACGGCGAGGGCGGGGCGGACGGGCAGCGGGAGGGCGACCGGCAGCGGGGCGTAGCCGCGGGAGCGGCGGATCACCAGCGGCTCCCCGTCGCAGACGCGGACGACCGAGTCGTCGCAGGGGACGTGGATCGGCCGGTCGTGCGTGAGCCAGGCGTCGGCCAGCGGGGCGAGCCGCTCCAGCGCCTCGGTGTCATCGGTGACGATCGGCTCACCGGACATGTTGCCGCTGGTCATGACGAGCAGCCGGGGGCCGTCCGGGTCGCCGGGCAGGCCGAGCAGAAGGTGGTGCAGGGGGGTGTACGGCAGCATCACGCCGAGGTCGGGGCTGCCGGGCGCGACGGACTCGGCGGGGCGCGGGGCCCGCGCCGCGTACCCCGGGGCCGGGCGCCGGCGCAGCAGCACCACGGGCCGGGCAGCGCCTTCGAGCAGCTCCCGCTCCTCGGGGGCCGGCCGGACGAGGTGCTCGACGTCGGCCGTGCGCCGGGCCATGACGGCGAACGGCTTGTCCCCCCGTGCCTTGCGGCGGCGCAGACGGGCGACCGCCTCCTCGTTCGTGGCGTCACAGGCCAGGTGATAGCCGCCCAGTCCCTTGACGGCGAGGATCGCGCCGCCCGACAGCAGGACGCGCGCCTCGGTCACCGGGTCCGCCCCCGGCAGGCCGTCGGACGGCGGGACCAGCAGCAGCCGCGGTCCGCAGGCCGGGCAGGCGACCGGCTGCGCGTGGAAGCGGCGGTCGGCCGGATCCGCGTACTCGCGGGCGCAGTCGGGGCACATGGCGAAGCCGGCCATGGTGGTGTGGGCCCGGTCGTACGGCACGCCGGTGACGATCGTGAAACGCGGGCCGCAGTGCGTGCAGTTGACGAACGGGTGGCGGTACCGCCGGTCCGCCGGGTCGGCCAGCTCGACGAGGCAGTCGGCGCAGGTGGCGGAGTCCGGGGAGACCAGGGTGCGGGCCGGTCCGCCGGTCCGGGAGGTGAGGATGGTGAACGCGGTGTCGCCGACGGCCGGCATCTCGCGGTGGTGGACGGACTCGACGCGGGCCAGCGGGGGCGCGTGAACAGCGATCCGGTCGCAGAACCGGGCCACGGCCGAGGCGGTCCCCTCGACCTCCACGACGACGCCCTCGGGGGTGTTGGTCACGTGTCCGGCCAGGGCGAGTTCGGTGGCGAGGCCGTACAGGTAGGGCCGGAAGCCCACGCCCTGCACCACGCCCCGGACGGTGACCCGGCGGCGCAGCGGCGGGTCACTGGCGACCACGGCCGACGGCCGCGACGGAGCGCTCACGAGGGGGTGGGTGCCAGGTCGCCGGCGTCGGTCTCGTCGGCATGGGTGTGCGGGTGGGTGTGCGTGTGGCCGTGCCGGAGGTCCGGCCGGCCGGCCATCACCGGTGTGTGCGGGGGCGCGCCCTCCGCGGCGGCGAGCGCCCGGTCGAGCAGCGCGCCCACGCCCTTCCCGCGGCGTGCCGAGGTCAGGACCACCTCGACGCCCGGATTGACCTGCTGCACGTTGGCGCGGAAGGCGATCTCGTCGAACTCCACGGCCTCCGCGAGGTCGATCTTGGTGACGACGACCAGGTGGGCGAGGCCGAACGCGGTGGGGTACTTGAGCGGCTTGTCCTCGCCCTCCGTCACCGAGGCGAGGACGACCCTCAGGGTCTCCCCCAGGTCGTAGGTGGCGGGGCAGACCAGGTTGCCGACGTTCTCCACGAACAGCAGCCGGGTGCCGTCGGGCAGCCACCCGTCCAGGTGACCGGCGAGCATGCCCGCCTCCAGATGGCACAGTCCGTCGGTGAGCACCTGCTTGACCGGGGCGCCCGACCGTGCCAGCCGGATCGCGTCGTTCTCGGTGGCGAGATCGGCGGTCAGCGCCGCGACCGGCAGGGCCCGCTCCCGTGCCCGCAGCAGTTCACTCTCCAGCAGGGCGGTCTTGCCGCTGCCCGGACTGGACAGCAGGTTGACGACCGTGGTGCCGTGGGCCGCGAGGCGGGTGCGCAGCGTGTGGGCGCTCGCGTCGTTCTTCGCAAGCACGGCCTGGCGCAGGTCGACGACACGACACATGGTTCAGCACTCCTCGGAGATCGGTTCGCGGGTGGGCGTGGGGTCGTCGGTCTCCCACTGCACGGCGGCGATCCGCAGTTCCCGGCCCGCGAGCAGATCGGTGGTCGTCCCGTCGCACGCGGGGCAGGTCAGCCGGGGTGGCATGCCGACGGCCCACTCGTGGGCGCAGGGTGTGCAGCGGGCCCGCCCCGGCACCGCCTCGGTGACCAGTTCGGCGCCTTCCAGCAGGGTTCCGGCGCAGACCAGTTCGAAGCAGAAGGCGAGCGCATCGGGTACGACGCCGGCCAGTTCGCCGACCTGGAGCCGTACCGATCGCACCGCCGTGACATCGCCGGCCCGCTCGGCGGCCTCTGCCACCTGGTCGACGACGGCCAGCGCGACGGACATCTCGTGCATGGGTCTCCGTCCTTGTCGCGGCCTGCCTGCGGTCGGCCTTCATTAGAGGCGCGCGTGCCGGGCCGCGCGGCCCGGCACGCCGTCACCGGCCACCGGGTACGCCGTTCGACGCAACCGCGCGGCAGACCGGCGGCGGCAGTGGGTCACATCCGTCGGATGCGCAGGTAGCGCCGCACGTCGGGAAACACCTCGGCACCGATGGCGACCAGGGCCGCGAGGGCCGCTCCGCCGATGATGATCTTCTTCATCCCGTCTCTCCTCATGTCGACATCCCGTCGGCCGTGGCCCGCGGCGCGGACTCTCCCGGCTCCCCGTGCCGCAGCAGCTCTTCGATCAGCCGGACGGCCTCCGGTACGGCGTCGGACACCGGCGGGCTGAGGCCGATGCCCTCGTCCACCGTGGCCGGTTCGCATCCGACGACCAGGACGCGCCATGGCGGTTCGCCGCCGGTCCCGGCGCACAGGGTGCCCAGCAGCGCCAGGACGGTGTCGGGGGTCATCCGGTGGCCGTCCAGGGCGGGCGTGCCGGGCGGCGGGCCGGCGCCGCCGACGTCGTGTTCGATCACGTACAGCGTGCCGGGGGCTTCGCCGCGCGCGGTGGCGTCCACCAGGACGAGGGTGTCGTAGCCGTCCAGGAGCTGGTAGGCGAGGTGCACCCCGCGCACGCCGATGTCCACGACCTCGACGTGTCCGGGCAGGTCGCGCTCGGCGAGCCGGCGGGCGGTCTCCACACCGAAGCCGTCGTCCGTGAGGAAGATGTTGCCGATGCCCGCCACGAGCGTCCTCGGAGCTGCCGGTGCGGGAAGGTTCATGCGTCGTCCTCCGGCAGGGTGACCTCGTCGGGCTGGAAGTACAGGAACCGGCCCTGCTCACGGCGGATGTCGGCGCCCGGGTCACCGTCGACCGTGACCGCCAGGTGCACGCCGCCGTCGACGTCGTGCAGCACCGCCTCGACCGTCGCGGTGCGGCCGCGCAGGAAGATGTCCTGCGCGTCGGTGCGCCGCAGACCCGGGCGCAGCTCGACGCGGCTGCCCTTGCCCACCGGCCGGCCGTCCACCAGCACGTGGTCCTTCGCCGGGTCGAAGCCCGCCTCGCTCGCGGGGTCCCACCAGGGGGTGTCCGGACGCTGCACCCCGTGCTCGTCGGGGAAGCCGACGTCCGCGGTGACGGGGGCCGGGCCGGTCGCCTCGCGCAGACTGCGCACCGCCCCGTGCAGCCGCTCCAGGACCTCGGCCGGCATCGAGTCCGCCAGCTCGATCACGGCGGCCGCCCGCTCGTCGGTACCGCGGGCCTCGCGTTTCTCCTCGTCGGTGAGGGCCGCGGTGCGCAGCGCGAGGATCTCGTCGATCTCGGTGGCGTCGTAGAGCGCGCCGGGACTCTCCGGTGCGATGGCCGGATGGTCCTCCAGGATGATCGGCGAGGACAGCACGAGGTCGGCGGTGCCGGTTTCGCCGGCGAGCACGGGCCAGGTGTGCAGGTTGCGGCAGGCGGCCACCGCGCCCTTCGCCCACTCGGGAGGATCGGTCATGGACAGGAACGATCCGGCGCTGAGGCCCATGAGGAGATGGGTGGCCACCAGGGAGTGCGGCAGCGCCGCGTCCCGGCCGGCGTCGCGTACCTCGGACGGTGTCCAGTCACTGGTGTTCTCGACGACGGCGGTCAGCCGCAGGGCCCGGTAGGGGCCGTCGAGTTCGCGGGCGGACAGCCGGATCGTCCCGCTGATCTCCTCGCACCGCCGCAGGAGCCGGCCGACGGTGCGGCCGGCCGCGTCCTGGACGGGTTCGGTGTCCTCGCGGGCGGGGCGCCGGAAGGGATGGGTGACGCCGTCGCCGAGGAGTTCGTCCACCGGGGCGACCACCTCGACCCGCTCCTCGCCTCCCTCGTCCCAGGGCACCAGCACCCGGTCGTCGAGGCGAAGTTCGGCGACCGTGTCGAATCCGCCGTCCGGACGTACCCGCTGCACGGTGCGCCGTCGGGCGTGCAGGAAGCGCACCTCGACGGAGAGGGTCGCGCCCGCCTTCGGTTCCATCAGGCATTCGGTGTGCTGGAAGTCGTGCTCCTCGCATTCGGCGCCCCAGCCGGGCGGCACCAGCACCCCGAACTGCCAGCGCAGCCGGTTCTTGGCCGCCGAGGCGCGGTACGGGTAGAGCACATAGCCCTCGAAGAGGACGGCGTCGGCCACCTGCCGGGCGAGGGCGAACCGCTCCTGCGTCTCGGAGGCAAACGCGGTCACGGTCACGGATCCGTCCTTCCGGTGGTGGCGGTGAGCGCGCGCAGCGCGTCGCGCCGGGGCGGGTCCGTGTCGCCGCTGCCGTCGAGCAGGGCCTTGAGGGTGGCGTCCCAGGAGGGCAGCGCGTGCCGGGAGCGGTAGGCGAGGAGGGCGTCCATGGTGTCGCGCGGCAGCCTGATCCAGCCGCATCCGGGGAAGTGCTGCTCGACCATCTCCCGCCAGGTCGCGACCGGCATCCGGAACACCGCCTCCCGGTCCCACGGCACCGGCTCGACCCGGAAACCGCCTTCGCCGACGAACGCCGTACCGGAGAACAGCATCAGCAGCGGGACCTCTCCGGTGGTGAGGGCGTCCAGGTAGCGGGTCGCCGCGATGTCCATGTCGTAGGTGCACGGGACGACGAGGTCGGTTTCGGTCTCTCCGGTGAAGCCGGGGACCATGAGCGAGATCTGCGCGAACTGCACCGGCTGGAGCGTGCTGCCCCAGCGCGAGCGCTCGCCGAACAGATCCACCAGCCCGTCGGCCTCGGCGGACTCGTAGCCGCGGCGGGCGGGTTCGATGCGGATCTGGCAGCGCAGCGCGAGGGCGTGCACCCGCGCGGCGTCCGCGGCGGTGACGCGCAGCCGGAAGACGAGGGTGGGTCCGGCGGCGTAGCGGTCGGCGCGGACGCCGGTGCAGGCGAAGGAGAACTCCGTCATGGCCGCACCGCCTCGTCCACCGGCCGGGCGCGCCGCGCGACGTCCGCGAAGAACGCGTCCAGCGCCGCCCGGGCCTCGGCCCCGCCGTCGAAGCCCTGCCACAACAGGCGCATGCGGCCCACCAGTTCGTAGCAGATGTCGATCGGTACGAGGTGGCATTCGAAGCGGCCGTCGGCGCGGCGCAGCAGCAGCGCCTCGACGTCGGGTTCGAGCAGTCCCGCGAGACGGCTGCCGCCGAGGACCGTCGTCCAGGTGGCCGGTTCGAGTTCGCTCTCAGTGGCTCCGGCCGGGCTCGGGTAGAGGGCGACCAGCCGGTCGAGCGCGGCGTTGCGGAAGAGGAAGGCGACGCCGACCGGGATCTGCAACGCCTCCCACGCGCTCTCGTCGAGACGATGTCCGGGGTCGGTGAGGTAGCGGGCCGGGACCGTGCGGAAGCGGCCCGCGGCGGCGCCCTGCTGCTGCATCAGCAGGGCGCAGGCGGTACAGGCGCAGACCAGGGCACGTTTCTCGGTGTCGACCAGATGGCGGTGGTCCGCCTCGACCGGCACGGCGCACAGCTCGCACCGTTCGGGCCGCGGCGGTCGCTCGGTGAGGAATCTCCGCAGGGCGGGTGTGCGCGTCGCCGGGGACGCCGTCATCGGGCGCCCGTCGGTGCCGTGCCGATCTGCAGGAGCGTGGGCCCCGCGGGCGCGGTCTGTACGTCGACCGCGCCGACCTCCGGTGCGAAGCAGGCGAGGGCCGCGCGCGCGGCCTCCCGGGCGCTGTCGGCGGACCCGCATCCGCAGCCGCCGGCCTCCCGGGCCCGCAGGGTCAGGGCGCCGCTCTTCTCGTCGAAGTCCACGACGGCCAGGGCGTGTTCGCGGACGCTGTCGAGGGCCCGGGTGATGCGGGTGTCGCGGTCCTCGGGGTGCAGGTCGTGCAGAACGAGGAGGCCCGCGACGAGTTCGTCGCCGAGCAGGGCCGCCAGCGGGTCGCCGTCCGGGGCGGCGGACAGCAGGTGGAGGACGCGGGCCAGTCCGGCGCCGTAGAAGTCCATGAGGGAGCGGACCAGTTCCTCGGCCGCCTCGGCGGCGGCCGGGTCACCGCTCGCGGCCAGCCGGTCCAGCACCTCCTCGACACGGCGTCCGGTCTGCTCCGCGTCGACGGGTCGCGCCGCCGTGGGCGCGCTCATCCGCCCAGTCCGCTCAGGCCGGTGGGCACGTGCATGGACTTCACCGTCTTGCCGCCCCCGACGTACATGTGGACGCCGCAGGGCAGACAGGGGTCGAAGCTGCGGACGGCGCGCATGATGTCGATGCCCTTGAAGTTCTCCGGGGTGTTCTCCTCGAAGATGGGGGTGTTCTGCACGGCGTCCTCGTAAGGGCCGGGCGTGCCGAAGGTGTCCCTGGTGCTGGCGTTCCAGGGAGTGGGCGGGTACGGGTGGTAGTTGGCGATCTTGCCGTCGCGGATCACCATGTGGTGCGAGAGGACGCCGCGGACCGCCTCGGTGAAGCCGACGCCGAGCCCCTCGTCCGGGACCTCGAACTTCTCCCAGGTCTGGGTGCGTCCGGCGCGGACCTCCGCCAGGCCCTTCTCCGCGCAGTGCAGGGCGACCGCGGCGGCGTACGCCTGGAAGTAGGTGCGCGCGCGGTTGCGCTCCAGGGCGTTGGACCACTTCGGGATCTTCCACTCGAAGCTGGTCTCCGGCTTGGTCATGGTGCGCGGCAGGTTGATGACCACGCTGTGGCCGGTGGCCTTGACGTACCCGATGTCGACGAGCCCGGACAGCGCCGTGGACCACAGGCGGGCGATGGGGCCGCCGCCGGTGTCCAGGGCGAGGTGGTCCTTGCCGTCGAACCAGCGCGGGGACATGACCCAGCTGTACTTGTCGTCGAAGTTCCGCTTCTGCGGGGCGGGGATGGTGTGCTGGTTCCACGGGTGGCGCGGGTCCACCGGGTTGCCGAGCGGGTCGTGGGTGACGAACTGCTCCTGGCCCTGCCAGTCCTCGTAGTACGAGCTGCCCAGCAGGATGCGGATGCCGAGGTTGATGTCGGTGAGGTCGTTGGTGACGAGCTTGCCGTCCACGATGACACCGGGCGTGACGAACATCCGCCGGCCCCAGTCGGACATGTTGGCGTAGGTGAAGTCGCAGTACTCGGGGTCGTTGAGCGCGCCCCAGCAGCCGAGCAGGACCCGGCGGCGGCCCACTTCCTCGTAGCCCGGCAGCGCCTCGTAGAAGAAGTCGAACAGGTCGTCGTGCAGCGGCACGACCCGCTTCATGAACTCGACGTAGCGCATCAGGCGGCTGAGGTAGTCCGTGAAGAGCTGTACCGAGGCGATGGTGCCGACGCCGCCCGGGTAGAGCGTGGAGGGGTGCACGTGGCGGCCCTCCATCAGACAGAACATCTCGCGCGTGTACCGGCTGACCTGGAGGGCCTCGCGGTAGAACTCGCCTTCGAGGGGGTTGAGCGAGCGCATGATGTCGGCGATGGTGCGGTAGCCGTGCTCGGCCGCGTGCGGGGCCTCGGTGCGTTCGGCGAGTTCGAGGACGCCGGGGTTGGTCTCCCTGACCATCTTCTCGCAGTAGTCGACCCCGACCAGGTTCTCCTGGAAGATGTTGTGGTCGAACATGTACTCCGCGGACTCGCCGAGGTTGATGATCCACTCGGCGAGGTGCGGGGGCTTCACGCCGTACGCCATGTTCTGCGCGTACACCGAGCAGGTGGCGTGGTTGTCGCCGCAGATCCCGCAGATGCGGCTGGTGATGAAGTGGGCGTCGCGGGGGTCCTTGCCGCGCATGAAGACGCTGTAGCCGCGGAAGACCGACGAGGTGCTGTAGCACTCCGCGACCCGCTTCTGCTTGAAGTCGATCTTCGTGTGGATGCCGAGGGAGCCCACGATCCGGGTGATCGGGTCCCAGGCCATCTCCACCAGGCCGCTGCCGTCTCCGGCCGCCTTCGTCGTTGCCATCGTCTTTGCCGTGCCCTTCGTTGCGCGGGGTTCGGTTGTGGGGGTGCGCGAAGCAGAAGCGGGTGCGCGAAGCGGAAGCGGGTCACTCGCGGTGGGGCGTCACCAGGGAGGCCGGTAGCCGGTGGTGATCTTCTCGCCGGTGCGGCGCCACTTGGGCTCCTTGTCCACCGTCTTCGCCGTGATCGAGCGCAGCTTGCGGACCACGGCTCCGTAGGCGCCGCTGGCCGTGCTGGAGAGCTTGGCTCCGGGCGGCTCGTCCATGAACGGCATGAACTTGTCGGGGAACCCGGGCATGGTGCAGGCGATGCAGATGCCGCCGACGTTCGGACAGCCGCCGATGCCGTTCATCCACCCGCGCTTGGGCACGTTGCACTTGACGACCGGACCCCAACAGCCCAGCTTCACCAGGCACTTCGGCGAGTCGTACGACAGGGCGAACTCACCCTGCTCGTAGTAGCCCGCGCGGTCGCAGCCCTCGTGGACGGTGGCCCCGAACAGCCAGGTGGGACGCAGCTTGTCGTCCAGCGGGATCATCGGGGCGGCGCCGGTCGCCTGGTAGAGCAGGTACGTGAGCGTCTCGGAGAAGTTGTCGGGCTGGATCGGACAGCCGGGGACGCACACGATGGGGATGCCGGCCTGGGACTTCCAGTCCCAGCCGAGATAGTCCGGCAGGCCCATGGCGCCGGTCGGGTTGCCCGCCATGGCGTGGATGCCGCCGTAGGTGGCACAGGTGCCGATGGCGACGACCGCCAGCGCCTTGGGGGCGAGCCGGTCGATCCACTCGCTGGTGGTGATCGGCTGGCCGGTCTCCGGGTTGTCGCCGAAGCCGCACCAGTAGCCCTCGGGCTTGATCGCCTCGTTCGGGATGGAGCCCTCGACGACCAGCACGAACGGGTCGATCTCGCCCCGCTCGCCCTTGAAGAACCACTCGATGAACGTGTCCGCGCCGCCGACCGGACCGCACTCGAAGTCGATCAGCGGCCAGTGGACGGCGATCTTCGGCAGCCCCGGCAGCGCGCCGAGCACGATCTCCTCGATGCTGGGCTGCATCGCCGCCGTCAACGCGACCGAGTCGCCGTCGCAGCTCAGCCCCGCGTTGATCCAGAGAATGTGGATCGTGGGTGTCTCGTCGGCGGGCGCAGCGCCGACCGTCTTCGTCGTCGCCTCAGTCATGGGGACCGCCTCCTGGGGAGGTGAGGAATGAAAGCCCCATTTCGGGACTTTCCGCGTTCATCGGATTCTTGTTATCAGCCGACGGGCCGCGACGGGATGCCATGCGGGGCCATTGCGGTGAATTCGGCGGCAGACGGACCCGGATCGGTTTGAGAGGCGGCCAGGTGCGCCGGGGTGCCCGCGGGCCGTTCCTTGTGGACGAACGCCCGGCGCAGCGCGTGGTACGGGGCGTCCGGGTCGTCGAAGGTCCGCCGCATCCGGGCGAGCTCCCGCTCCCGGTACGCGGCCAGCGGGGTTTCGCCCTCCCGACGCTCCAGCTCCGTCTTCTTCGCGGCGATCCGGGTCCCCGTCGCCGGCCGGGCGGCCAGCTGCGCGGCCAGGCGGCCGACCTCCGCAGCGAAGGCTCCCGGCCCGGCGTCCACCACCCGGTCGACGAGCCCGAGACCCAGCGCGCTCGCCGCGCTCACCGGCAGCGCCTCCCGCGCGAGGCGTTCGGCCACCGCCGGGCCCGCCCGGCGGGGCAGGGTGTACGTCCAGTACTCCGAGCCGTACAGGCCCATCAGCCGGTAGTGCGGGTTCAGCACGGCACCCGAGCGGCACCACACCTCGTCCGCCGCCAGGGCGAGCATCACCCCGCCCGCCGCCGCGTTGCCCGCGACCGCCGCGACCACCAGCCGGTCGGTCGTCGTCAGGACCGCCTCGACCAGGTCGTCGATGGCGTTGATGTTCGCCCAGGACTCGGCGGCGGGGTCGTCGGCCGCCTCGATGACGTTGAGGTGGATCCCGTTGGAGAAGAAGTCCCGCTCGCCGCCCAGCACCAGCACCGACGTGGGCCGGGCGCACGCCTCCCGGTAGGCGTCCAGCAGCCGGCGGCACTGCTCGGTGCTCATGGCGCCACCGGGGAAGGAGAAGGACAGGAAGCCCACCTCGCCGCTCTCCCGGTAGCGGATGTCCGCCCAGGTGGCCTCCGGCACCTCGGGCAGGGGCGGCAGCCGGTCGCCGAGGGCCGCGACCGCGGGCAGCTTGTACGTCGGCGGCCGCCCGGGCAGCCGGCGGGCCCGCAGCTCCGGGATCCACACGGCGCCGTCCCTGGTGGCCCGGGAGACCGCTCCGGCCCGGGTCGCCAGCAGCTCGCCCGGGCGGCCGCGCAACACGTTCTCGGGGTGACCGCCGTGCAGGTACCACTCGCCGCCGAGCAGCGTGTCCAGCACACCGGGCTGCGAGTCCGCCGCCCTCAGCTTGCGCAGGACGGTCCCGGTCGCGTCCTCGGCCCAGTCGATGCGCCGGACACTCTGGTCCAGGTACGGACGCGGGCGCAGGCGGGCGTCGGCCGCGCGGACCGTGTCCTGCTCGCACGGCACGTAGGTGCCCCCGGCGAAGCGCTCCACCGCCAGCAGGACGGCTTCCAGCGCGGCGTCGGCGACCTCGCCCCGGTACAGCTCGCTCTTGGACACCCGAGGCAGCCGACAGGGCACACAGGCCCACACGTCGCCGCCGTCCATCTCCCCGTCGGCCTGGAGGACGGTGACACCCCACTCGTCGATGCCCTCGTGGATCGCCCAGTCCAGGGAGGACGGACCACGGTCGCCCACGGGTCCCGGGTGCACGACGAGGCACGTGTACGCCGCCCAGACCTCCTCGGGGATCACGGACTTCAGCATCGGCGCCACGACGAGCTGCGGTGCGTGCCGTCGTACGGCGTCCGGCAGCGAGCTGCCCGGCAGGGCGAGTTCCACCGCCACCCGATGGCCGCGGTCGCGCAGCTCGGCGTGGACGCGCTGGGTGAGGCTGTTGAACGCGCTGGCTAGGAGCAGGATGTGCACGGCTGCCTCCGGGCGGGACGAACGGCAGGCAGAAATGGCCGCCGACGTGATCCTCGGCCCGGGTGGCCCGCCGCCCCTCGACGACAGGCGGTCGGATCATCCGAAATCATCCGAAAGCGGGCAGGCGTCCGGCGTCCGGGTGTCCCCCACCGGCCCTCACCTCACCCGCGGCGCTCGCCTCATCGACGGCGGCGCGGGAACCCCGGCCCCGGCGTCCCGGGTGGGCCGCCGCAGGGGATCACCGTCGTCGCAGGCCGCTGGTGATGCGTTCCCACGGGGAGCGGGTGGCGCCGAAATGGGTCTCGTGCGCCCAGATGTGGGTGCACGACCGGCACTGGAGGTGGAGCAGGCTGCCGGCGTTGGAGAGCAGGTAGCGCCAGTGCTCGGAGCAGGTGCGGCCCTGTTCGCAGGTGGCGCAGCCACGACGGTCGTCACAGTTGGGGCAGGCCACCCAGGCCCGGCGCCCGATGTCGGCCTGGGGGTCAAGCGGCAGCATGGCCACCTCCTCGGCGCGGCAGCACACCGGCCGCGACCAGCTCGTCGTACACGCGCTGCTGCTCCGCGTCGAGGCCGGAGTACAGCAGCTCGTACGCCGCCTCCTCGTCGCGCAGCACGGCCACGGGGTCCCAGTCGGGGCCGAGAGCGTCCAGGACATGGGCGCGCCGGAGCATCTCGTGCGCGGTCAGGTCGATGGTCAGGTCGGACGAGGGGTGGACGCCGGGCCGGTTCGCGGTGGGCCGGCCCGCCGCGCCGGATTCGTCCGGCTCGTCAGGAAGGGCGCGATCATGGGGGGACATGTGACCGAACGTAGGTAAGCCTTCCTCGCCGGGACAAGAGCAGGTGGGAGAAGTCACAGCGGTCCGTGGACGCCCCGGCCTCCCCGGTCGGGACTCACGGCCGTGTTCCGGACCCGGTGCGGCGGACCGGACGCGGAGCGGTGTCACGGCGCCCACCGGGCCCCTCGGCGGACCGCCGCCGGCGCCTTGCCGCCCGCGGGCCCGGTGACCGCGACACTCATCGCGGACGCCGTGGTGTGGTCGCACCCGCACCCGCACCCGCACCCGCACCCGCACCCGCACCCGCACCGACCGTGGTGGCTGCCACCCGTCCCGTCACCACTCGTGCGCGGTGTCGTCCTCGCCCGCCTCCAGCAGGGTGGCCGCCTCGCCGATGATCCGCGGGTCGGGGCGGCCGACGACCTCGTCGTCCTTGTCCGTGTAGTCGAAGCGGGCCAGGACACTGCGCATGGCCTCCACGCGGGCGCGCTTCTTGTCGTTGCTCTTCACCACCGTCCACGGGGCGTGTTCGGTGTCCGTCTCACGGAACATGGCCACCTTGGCGGCGGTGTAGTCGTCCCAGAGGTCGAGGGAGGCCAGGTCCATCGGGCTGAGTTTCCACTGCCGTACGGGATCGACCTGGCGGATCGTGAACCGTGTGCGCTGCTCGCTCTGCGACACGGAGAACCAGAACTTGACCAGTTCGACCCCGTCGTCCACGAGCATCCGCTCGAACAGGGGTGCCTGGCGCATGAAACGGCGGTACTCGTCGTCCGTGCAGAAGTCCATCACCCGCTCCACACCGGCCCGGTTGTACCAGGACCGGTCCAGCAGGACGATCTCGCCGGCGGTCGGCAGATGCTCGACGTAGCGCTGGAAGTACCACTGTCCGCGCTCGCGTTCGGTCGGCTTCTCCAGCGCGACCACACGGGCACCGCGCGGGTTGAGGTGCTCGGTGAACCGCTTGATGGTGCCGCCCTTGCCCGCGGCGTCACGGCCCTCGAAGACGATGACGAGCCGGCGCCCGGTCTCCTTGATCCAGCTCTGCAGCTTCAGCAGTTCTATCTGTTGGAGCCGCTTGTGCAGGTCGTACTCCTTGCGCTCCATGCGCTGGTCGTACGGGTAGTTCTCCCGCCAGGTGTCCACGGGAGTTCCGTCCGGCCGGATCAGCACCGGATCGTCGTGGTCCGTGTAGTCGACGCGCACCCCTGACAGCAGTTGGTCCATCTCGCGATGGAAGCAAGCAGGTGCGTACAGGGGGCGAACGGCGCGCGAAGCACAGGTGTCCGCTGCGGCGAGGGGGCGCCGGGCGATGTTCCCCCCGGCCCTCCCCGGCCGCGCGCCGCCCCGGGCTCACCGCCATGCCCCCGCGCCTGCCGAACGTGCCCGCGCGGCCCGGAGAGGCCGAGGTCACAGGGGTCAAGCGGCCAAGGTCACAGCCGCCCCCTCTGCTGTCGCTCGGCCCCTCTGGCCTAGCATCCGAGCATGACGGTCCTGCCCGACGACGGGCTTTCGCTGGCCGCCGAGTTCCCTGACGCGACCCATGAGCAGTGGCAACGCCTCGTGGCGGGTGTGCTGCGCAAGTCGGGCAGGGACGTCTCGGACGCGGCAGCCCAGGAGGCCCTGTCCACCGCGCTGGAGGACGGGCTTCACCTCCGGCCCCTGTACAGCGCGCACGACACCGCACCCGACCCCGGCCTGCCCGGTTTCGCACCGTTCGTCCGCGGCGGCCGTGCGGAGGGCAACTCGGTCGGCGGCTGGGACGTACGCCAGCAGCACACGGCCGACGGCGCGGTCCTCGCCGATCTGGAGAACGGCGTCACGTCGCTCTGGCTGGTCCTCGGCGACGGCGGCATTCCGGTCGCCTCGCTCGGCCGGGTCCTCGACGGCGTGTATCTCGACCTGGCGCCCGTCGTCCTGGACGCCGGGAGTGACGTCGAGTCCGCCGCACAGGAGTTGCTGCGGCTGTACGAGGAGCGGGGCGTCGCCAGGGAGGCGGCGCGCGGCAACCTCGGTGCCGACCCGCTGGGCCACGAGGCCCGTACCGGCCGGGGGTACGACTTCGCGCCCGTGGCCGGTCTCGCGCGCCGGTGCGCCGAGGCGTATCCGGGCCTGCGGGCGGTGACCGTGGACGCGCTGCCGTATCACGAGGCCGGCGGTTCGGCCGCGCAGGAGCTGGGCTGTTCGATGGCGACCGCGGTGGCGTATCTGCGGGAGCTGACCGAGGCGGGCCTGCCGGTGGAACACGCCTGCGCCCAGCTGGAGTTCCGGTACGCGGCCACCGCCGACCAGTTCCTGACCGTGGCCAAGCTGCGGGCCGCGCGACGGCTGTGGGCGCGGGTCACCGAGGTCTGCGGGACCGCGGTCGGACAGGTGCAGCACGCCGTGACCTCGCCCGTGATGATGTCCCGTCGCGACCCCTGGGTGAACATGCTGCGCACGACCGTCGCCACGCTGGCGGCCGGGGTGGGGGGCGCCGACGCGGTGACCGTGCTGCCCTTCGACCACGCCCTCGGCCTGCCGGACGCCTTCGCGCGGCGCATCGCCCGCAACACGTCCACGATCCTCATCGAGGAGTCGTACCTGTCCCGGGTCGTCGACCCGGCCGGCGGCTCCTGGTACGTGGAGCGGCTCACCGACGAACTCGCCCACGCGGGCTGGGAGTTCTTCCAGGAGATCGAGCGGACGGGCGGCCAGGCGGCCGCGCTGCGCTCGGGCCGGATCGGCCAGGACCTGGCGGACACCTGGGCGGCCCGGAGCGCGAAGCTGGCCAAGCGGCGCGAGCCCATCACCGGCGTCAGCGAGTTCCCGAACCTCGATGAGCGTCCGGTGGAGCGCGCCCCCGCCCCCGCACCCCGCTCCGGCGGGCTGCCCCGGGTACGGCGCGACGAGGCGTACGAGGTGCTGCGCGCCCGCTCCGACGCCCACCTGGCGGCGACCGGATCCCGCCCTCGGGTCTATCTGGCCGCGCTCGGCCCCGCCGCCGCGCACACCGCCCGCGTCGGCTTCGCCGCGAACCTGTTCCAGGCCGGCGGCATCGAGCCCGTCACGGAAGGCTCCTTCGCGGACAGCGGTGCCACCGAGGCCGTCCTCTGCTCCAGCGACGCGCTGTACGAGGAACAGGCGGCGACCCTGGCCCAGGAGCTCAAGGACGCGGGTGCCTCGCACGTGTTCCTGGCGGGCCGCCCGGGGCAGTACCCGGGAGTCGACGCGTACGTCTTCGCGGGCTGCGACGCCGTCGCCGTGCTCTCCGCCGCCCTCGACCGCATGGGAGTGTCCTGATGGGAATCCCCGACTTCTCCGGCATCGAACTGGGGACCCCGGCCGCCGACGGCGGCGCCGACGAGTGGCGTACGGCCGTCAAGCAGGCCACCGGCGGTGACGAGCCGCTGTGGGAGACGCCGGAGGGCATCGCGGTCAAGCCCCTGTACACGGGCCGCGACCTGGAGGGCCTGGACTTCCTGGGCACCTACCCGGGCATCGCCCCGTATCTGCGCGGTCCGTACCCGACGATGTACGTCAACCAGCCCTGGACGATCCGCCAGTACGCCGGCTTCTCCACCGCCGAGGAGTCCAACGCCTTCTACCGCCGCAACCTGGCGGCCGGCCAGAAGGGCCTGTCGGTCGCCTTCGACCTGCCCACCCACCGCGGCTACGACAGCGACCACCCCCGGGTCACGGGTGACGTCGGCATGGCGGGCGTGGCCATCGACTCCATCCTCGACATGCGGCAGCTCTTCGACGGCATCCCGCTGGACAGGATGACCGTGTCGATGACGATGAACGGCGCCGTACTGCCGGTCCTCGCCCTCTACATCGTGGCCGCCGAGGAACAGGGCGTCCCGGCGGAGAAGCTGGCCGGGACCATCCAGAACGACATCCTCAAAGAGTTCATGGTCCGCAACACCTACATCTATCCGCCGAAGCCGTCGATGCGGATCATCTCCGACATCTTCGCCTACACCTCGCAGCGGATGCCCCGCTACAACTCCATCTCGATCTCCGGCTATCACATCCAGGAGGCGGGCGCGACAGCCGACCTGGAGCTGGCGTACACGCTCGCGGACGGCGTGGAGTACATCCGCGCGGGCCGTGAAGTGGGCCTGGACGTGGACGCGTTCGCGCCCCGGCTGTCGTTCTTCTGGGCGATCGGCATGAACTTCTTCATGGAGATCGCCAAGCTGCGCGCGGCCCGCCTGCTGTGGGCGAAGCTGGTGCGGCAGTTCGACCCGCAGAACCCCAAGTCGCTGTCCCTGCGCACCCATTCGCAGACCTCCGGCTGGTCGCTGACCGCGCAGGACGTGTTCAACAACGTGACGCGTACGGCCGTGGAGGCCATGGCCGCGACGCAGGGCCACACGCAGTCGCTGCACACCAACGCCCTGGACGAGGCGCTCGCGCTGCCCACCGACTTCTCGGCGCGCATCGCCCGCAACACCCAGCTGCTGATCCAGCAGGAGTCCGGCACCACCCGGGTGATCGACCCGTGGGGCGGCAGCGCGTACGTCGAGAAGCTGACGTACGACCTCGCCCGCCGGGCCTGGCAGCACATCCAGGAGGTGGAGGCGGCGGGCGGCATGGCCAAGGCGATCGACGCCGGCATCCCCAAGCTGCGCATCGAGGAGGCGGCGGCCCGCACCCAGGCCCGCATCGACTCCGGGCGCCAGCCGGTGATCGGCGTCAACAAGTACCGTGTCGAGACCGACGAGCAGATCGACGTCCTCAAGGTCGACAACTCCTCCGTGCGCACCCAGCAGATCGCCAAGCTGCGGCGCCTGCGCGCGGAACGCGACGAGACCGCCTGCCAGGACTCGCTGGACGCCCTCACCCGCGCCGCCGCCGGCGAGGGCAACCTGCTGGAGCTGGCGGTCAACGCGGCCCGCGCGATGGCCACCGTCGGGGAGATCTCCGACGCCCTGGAGAAGGTGTACGGGCGCCACGCGAGCCAGATCCGTACCATCTCCGGCGTGTACCGCACCGAAGCCGGGGAGTCACCGTCCGTGGAACGCACCCGTACCCTGGTGGACGCCTTCGAGGAGGCCGAGGGCCGCCGTCCGCGCATCCTGGTCGCCAAGATGGGCCAGGACGGCCACGACCGCGGCCAGAAGGTGATCGCCACCGCCTTCGCCGACCTCGGCTTCGACGTCGACGTCGGCCCGCTCTTCCAGACGCCGGGCGAAGTGGCCCGCCAGGCCGTCGAGGCGGACGTGCACATCGTCGGCGTCTCGTCACTGGCCGCCGGACACCTCACCCTCATACCGGCGCTGCGCGAGCAACTCGCCGAGGAGGGACGCGAGGACATCATGATCGTGGTCGGCGGAGTGATCCCGCCGCAGGACGTGCCGACGCTCCTGGAGATGGGCGCGGCGGCCGTCTTCCCGCCCGGGACGGTGATCCCGGACGCGGCCTACGATCTGGTCGAACGGCTGTCGGCCGGCCTCGGGCACGAACTGTAAGCCCCATGGCCATCGACCTCGACACGTATGTGAAGGGTGTACTCGACGGCAAGCGGGCCCTGGTGGCCCGTGCGATCACGCTGGTCGAGTCCACCCGGCCCGACCACCGCGCGCTGGCCCAGGGGTTGCTGACCGAGCTGCTTCCGCACAGCGGCAAGGCGCGGCGGATCGGCGTCAGCGGGGTGCCGGGCGTGGGCAAGTCGACGTTCATCGACGCGTTCGGCACCATGCTCACCGCGCTCGGCCACCGGGTCGCGGTGCTCGCCGTGGACCCGTCCTCCAGCCGGACCGGCGGCTCGATCCTCGGCGACAAGACGCGGATGGAACGCCTGGCCGTCGACCCGGCGGCCTTCGTCCGCCCCTCCCCGACCTCGGGCACACTGGGCGGGGTGGCCAAGGCGACGCGCGAGTCGATCGTGGTGATGGAGGCCGCGGGCTACGACGTCGTCCTGGTGGAGACCGTCGGCGTCGGCCAGTCGGAGACCGCGGTCGCCAACATGGTCGACTCCTTCCTGCTGCTCACCCTCGCCCGCACCGGCGACCAGCTCCAGGGCATCAAGAAGGGCGTCCTGGAACTGGCCGACGTCATCGCCGTCAACAAGGCGGACGGCCCGCACGAACGCGACGCGCGCGCCGCGGCCCGTGAACTGGCGGGCGCCCTGCGGCTCATGCACGGCAGGGACGCCGCCTGGACCCCGCCGGTCCTCAGCTGCAGCGCCCGCGAGGCGGCCGGCCTGGACACCGTCTGGGAGCGCCTCGAACAGCACCGCACGCTGCTCGACTCCACCGGCCGGCTCACCGCCAAGCGCCGCGAGCAGCAGGTCGACTGGACCTGGTCCATGGTCCGCGACGAGCTCCTCGGCCGTCTGCACGCCGCCCCGGCGGTACGGTCCCTGGCACCCGCCCTCGAACAACAGGTCAGAGACGGCGAGTTGACGGCCACCCTGGCCGCGGAGCGCATCCTGAAGGTGTTCGGCGGAGAGGAGAACTGACGAACCGCTCGCGCCCGTTCGCGTGAGTCCGACGCGCCGGTGTGTACTCCCCCGGGCCGGCGCGCGGCGGGCCGGTCCACCCTGTGGGCAGGCGCCGCCGGTCGATATTCCGCTGGAGCAGGTCGTTTCCGCGCTCCTATAGTGGCGGCCATGCGCGCCCCCTACCCCCGAACCCCACATGTGCCCTGGTCACCGGGCTTCTCCGCGGACGATGTGCGGGCCGGTGGTCTGGGCGGGTTCGTCGGGCGGGAGATCGTCGTCACCGAGAAGCTCGACGGGGAGAACACCACGCTGTACGCGGACGGGCTGCATGCCCGCTCGCTGGATTCCGCGCACCATCCGTCGCGGGCGTGGGTCAAGGCCCTGCAGGGGCGAGTGGGTGGACGTATACCCGCGGGGTGGCGGGTGTGCGGGGAGAACCTGTACGCGCGGCACTCGATCCCGTACGACGACCTGGACAGCTTCTTCTACGGGTTCTCCGTGTGGGACGAGCGCGACCGGTGCCTGGGCTGGGACGAGACCGTGCGGTTCCTGCGGGGGCTGGGCGTGCCGGCGCCGCCGGTGCTGTGGCGGGGGACGTTCGACGAACGGGCGCTGCGGCGGCTGCGGGTGGAGACCGGGCGGCAGGAGGGGTACGTCGTACGCACCGTCGAGGGCTTCGCGCGGGAGGACTTCGCCGGGCGGGTCGCCAAGTGGGTGCGGCCCGGGCACGTCACGACGGGGACGCACTGGATGCACGCGGCGGTCGTCGCCAACGGGCTCGGACCCGCGGCCGCGCTGTGGGCCGTGCGGTCCGGGGCGGCGCCGGACGCGGAGGCGCTGGCCGGGCACATGGGCGTGGCGGACGGCGACGCGGACGCCGCCGCCGAGGTGGCTGCGCGGCTGGACACGCTGGGGCGGGGCGGCGAGGCGCGGCTCGCGGGGGTGCTCGCCGCGCTGCTGCACCGCACGCGGCGGCCGTGGCTGATGAGCCGCGCCGCCGGATCGCTGGGCGTGCCGCTCGCGAGGCGGGTCGCCGACCTGGTGGGACTGCACGGTGCCGTGCACCGGCCGTACCCGGACGCGGAGCGCCGGGCCGGACTCGTGCGGATGTCGTTCGCGGCCGACCTGGGGGTGCTGCACGCCGTGGCGGGGGCGGTCGCGGAGGACGAACAGGCGCGGGAGCAGGCGCAGTGGTCGGCTCTGCACGCCGAGGAGGCCGGGCTGCTCGGCGAGACACCTCTCGGGCCGTTGCGGTCCGGGCTGCGCCGGGCGCTGGCCGAGGAGGCGATCGGCGGTGCGGCCGGGGACCGGTGCTGGGCGGAGGCGCGGGAGCTGTACGCACAGGGGCGGGTCTCCACGGTGGAGGAGGCCGTCGCGGCGACGTGGCGGTGGCGGAGCGGGGAGTTTCCGCGGCTGGTGCACCTCGTGGGGCCGTCGGGCAGTGGCAAGAGCGCCTTCGCGGCGCGGCTGAAGGGCGTTTCGGCGCGCGTGGAACTGGACGGACTGCGGGCGGCGCGCGGCTCGCGGGCGGACCAGAAGGCCAACGGCGAGGTGCTGCGGGAGGGGCTGGAGCGGTTGGACGGAGCGCTCGGCGCCGGTGGCACGGTGGTGTGGGACGCCACGTCGCTCAACCCGCACCAGCGGTCCCTGGTGCACGCCGTGGCCCGTCGCCGGGACGCGCTGGTCACGCACGCCGTGGTGCTCGCCGACGAGGACGAGCTGCTGCGCCGCAACGCCACGCGGGCGCATCCGGTGCCGGCGGACGTGCTCGCGGGCCAACTGCGCCGGTTCGTGCCGCCGTACCCCGGTCAGGCGCACCGCACCTGGTACGTGGGCGCGGACGGGACCGTGGAGGACCGCGACGGCACACTGGACGGGGAGGACGTCTGATGCGTACCAGCGAGGAGATCTATCACCGCGTGCGCTGGGACGCCCGCTTCGACCCCGCGCGGTTCGTGCTCGGCATCCACCAGCGCGGCGCGGCGCCGAAGCGGGTGCCGCTGCCGACCTTCGTGCCGGGCGGCGAGATCCCGTGGCACCGGGTGCTGTTCGTGGAGGCGGACGGCGAGGTCGTGTGGGACCGCGCCACGGGCGTGGACCGCGTCGACGCGTCCGGCGCCGGCCGGGTGCGCGAGGCACGGCGGCTGCGGGCGCCCTTCTTCACGGCACGCCCGCCGCACACGTGGGACGCGTCCGCCGGGCGTTGGACGCCCGCGGCGTCCGCCCGGGGGGAGGCGGGGCGCGACCGGGTGCGGGTGCTGACCTGGAACACGCTGTGGGACCGCTACGACAGCGAGCGCATCGACACCGCCCTGCGCCGTCCGCTGCTGCTGGAGGCGCTCGAGCGCGCCGACGCGGACGTCATCGCCCTCCAGGAGGTCGAGGCGGGGCTGCTGGCCATGCTGCTGGACGCCGCGTGGGTACGGGCCCGCTACACCGTCGGCGCCGACCCCTACGGGAAGGACGTCGACGACTGCGGTCTCCTCCTGCTCAGCAGGCTGCCCGTGAGGGAGGCGGCCCTGCATGTCCTGGGCCGCCACAAGGCCGTCACCGCCGTCGTCGTGGACACGGTGTCCGGGCCGCTGACCGTGGCCGCCACCCATCTGACGAGCGACCACTCGGAGGACGGGCCGACCCGGCGCGGCGCCGAACTGACCCGGCTCGCCGAGGGGCTGGCCGGTGTGGCGGGTGGCCTGGTCCTGGTCGGCGACTTCAACGACGGCGGCCCCGGCCCGGCGCGCACGCTCGGCCTGCGCGACGCCTGGACCGAGGCGCACGGGCCGCACGATCACACGCCCACCTTCGATCCCGGCGTCAATCCGCTGGCCGCCGTCTCGTCCCTCTCGGGCCGTGTCTCCCGTCTCGACCGCGTCTTCGTCCGCCCCGGCGACGGTCCGCGCGTCACCGGGGCGACGCTGCTGGGCGACACGCCCACCCCGGCGGGGCTGTTCGTCTCCGACCACTACGGGGTCGTCGCCGACCTGCACTGCGGTGCCGATGCGCCCGTCGACGTGCTCGACGTCGCGCCGACACCTCGTACGGCACTGGCGTGGGTCCCTCCGCGCGAACTGTGGCCGGCGCTCCAGGACGTGCGCCGCGATCACGACGTGCAGATCCGGCGCTGGCCGCCGCACGTCAACGTGCTCTTCGGGTTCGTCCCCGAGTCGGACTTCGAGCGGGCGGCCCCGCTGCTGGCCACGGCGGCCGCGCAGGTCGCGCCGTTCACGGCGCGGCTGGAGGGACTGCACACCTTCGGCCACCGGGACGGCGCCACGGTGTGGCTGGACCCCGCGGCCGAGGACGACACGCCGTGGGTGGAGCTGTGGCAGGCACTGGTGCGGCGCTTCCCGCGCTGCCGTGGACGCCACGACGGCTTCACCCCGCACCTGAGCCTCGGCCGGAGCGCCGACCCGCAGGCCGTCGCCGTCGACTGCGCGGCGCGTCTCTCCCCGATGACCGCGCCGGTCGGCGAACTGGTCCTGCTGTCCCGGCGGGGCGAGGAACCGATGCGGCCACGGGCCACGGTCGCCCTCGGCACCGGCGAGGTGCGGTGGCTTCCCGAGCCTGCCCTCGGCAGGTCCGACCGCGGGTGGGAGGACTGGGCCGCGCCCGCCGCCGACGCGGCCGTCCGGCCCGCCACGGACGACGCGGCGGCCGAGCAGGTCGTACGGCGCCTGACGGACGCGCTCGGCGAGGGCGCCGTCCGTCTCGCGGGGTCGCGGCGCATGGGCTGCGCGCTCGCCGGATCCGATGTGGACGTCGTCGCGGCGCTGCCGGGCGCCGTGGACCTCGCGGCCGTACGGGAGCGGGTCACGGCGGCGCTGCCGGGCGTCGAGCGGATGCGCGAGGTCGTCGGCGCGCGCGTGCCGGGTCTGCGGTTCCGCTGCGGCGGGCTCGACGTGGATCTGGTGGTCGTGGCCACGGGGTCGATGCCGGTGGTGGACGCGTCGGCCCGGCGGGCCGAACTGGGGGAAGAGGCGGCGATCGCGCTCAGCTCGGTCTCCGACGCGGAGGCTGTCCTGACGGCCGTGGGCGCCGACCGAAAGCAGCAATTCGTGGTGCTGGCACGAGGGGTGAAGGCGTGGGCGCGGGCGCGCGGCCTGGACGGGGCACCGTTCGGCGGCCTGCCCGGAGTGGCCTGGGCGGTGCTTGCGGCTCTCACGGTCCGCCGGTCCCCCGACCTCGTGGACTCCGGCGATCTGCTGCGACGGTTCTTCGGCACCTGGGCCGCGTGGGACTGGCGGGAGCCCGTCGGTCTCAGCCCGGCAGGTCGCGGGACCGGCGCGGCCGTGACGGTGCTGACGCCCAGCGACCCCGTGCGCTCCTGCACCGAACAGGTCGACCCGCACGGCCGGGACTTGCTGAGCCAGGAGCTCTACAGGGCCTGGGAGACGGTGGAGACCGCGGCCGAGTCCGGTACGGATCCCTGGCCCGAGCTGCTCTGCCCGCCGCCCCTGCACCGGCGGCACGCGGCCTGGGCCGTCGTGACGGTCCCGCGCCTGCGGGAGGAGTCCTTCGACGAGCTCAACGGGCGCGTACGCGGACGTATGCGCGCGCTGCTCAGGGCGTTGCGGGAGGCGGGGGTGCGGGACGCGCACGCCTGGCCGCAGCCCCTGGCCGCCGGGCCCACGTGCTCCGGGGGCCCCGCGGGCGTGCGCTACGCCATCGGGCTGGGGCACGCACCGCTCGACGCGGAACGGCTCGCGGGCATCGCCGGCCGGTGGGGCACCGGCCTGCAGGGCGTCCAGGTGACACGGGTCGAGGGCGGGGCGATTCCCACCGTGCGCCGGCACACGACGACCGCCGACGCGCCGGGCACTGCCCCGTCCACGTAAGGCCGCGCCCCGCGCCTCGCCCGCCGCGCGGCGGATCCAAGAGGCCCCGCGGGAGGCCGAAGGCGGGCAGTCCCGGCCGCCGCATCGTCAAGGCCTGTGGGTGAGAGGCATATGGACCAAGCGGCGATAGGCGTCCGCGTCGACGTTGCTGCCGCACACGATGGTGGCCACGTGCCGCCCGGCGAAGCGGTCACGGTTTTCGAGGATCGCCGCGATGCCGAGCGCGGCCGACGGTTCGACGACGAGGCCGGCGTGGTCGAGGAGCATCCTCATCCCGGCGATGATCGACGCCTCCTCGACCAGGACGGCGTCGTCGGCGACCAGGAGGAGGTCGTCCAGGACGGCCGGGATGGGGCGTCGGCCGGCGACACCGTCGGCGATGGTGTCGGTCGAGTCGGTGGTGACGACGCTCCGTCGGCGCCACGAGTGGGTCATGGCCGGTGCGCCCAGCGGCTGGACGCAGACCACCTCGACTGCGGGCGCCAAGGCCTTGACCACATGACCCACCCCGGTGGCCAGCGCCCCGCCGCCGAGAGCGATCAGGACCGTGTCGAACGACGGCGCCGTGTCCACCAGTTCCAGGCCGATGGTCGCCGCGCCCTCACAGGTCTCGATGTCCAGACTGTCCTCGACCAGCCGGATGCCTTCGTGCCGTGCGACAGCCGCCGCCCGCTCGCGGGCCATCTCGAAGTCGCCGTCCACCAGTTCCAGCCTGGCCTCCAACGCGCGGATGCGATCAAGCTTGGCCGCGGCAGCGAAGCGGGACGCCACGACGGCGACCTCGAGCCCCCGGGAGCGGCCGGACCAGGCGAGCGCTTGGCCGAGGTTGCCGGCGCTGGCGCACACCACGGCTCGGGGGCCGTGGTCGGCGAGCAGGCTCGCGACGACCTCGGTGCCGCGCGCCTTGAAGCTGCGGACGGGGTTCGCCGTTTCGAGCTTGACGCTCACGGCGCACCCGAGCCGGGGCTCCAGCGTCTCGCAGCGGTACAGCGGAGTGTCGAGGAACACCGGGTCGATCACCCGGCGAGCCGCCCGGATACGAGCGGTGTCGAGGCGCGTCTCCTGCACGACATGGCAGCGTAGTGCCGTCCGCGCTGCTCCATCGAGCAATTGTCCATTCCTGCGCCTCGGTTGAGCTCGACAGCGCAGTGTGAGCCTCGCGGCGCTCGACGACCTGGCCGGGCCCGGAGGGGCTCCGGCGCGATGCGGGCGACGACGTCGGGTGCGTACACGGATCGCCGCGGTGCCCCGGTGGACCCGACCCGGTGGACACGTGGAGAGAAGCATCTCCTCCGCTTGTCCGTACTATCTCTCCATCAGTGCTCTGCACAGGGCTTTGCAGTGGTTCGCCCGGCAGGCATCAACCCGCCCGGAGGGCGGGCCCGGCAGGTCTGTCGACTGCCGCCTCACACCGAGGAAAGGTTGTGCGCTTCATGTCCGAGAACGCATCCGCCACCGAACTCACCTCGCAGTACACCGCTCAGGTGACCGCCGACCTGGAACGCAACACCAAGGAGCAGGACCGTATCGGCGCGGAGATCGCCGCCCTTCAGGAGCAGTTGGCATCCCTCCAGCGGGATCACACGGTGCTCGTCAACATCCAGCAGGCCATCGACGCGGTGCCGGTGCCCGACACGACGGCACCACCGTCCGGCAACGTCCCGGTGCCCGCCCCGCGCAAGAAGGCGGCCCGATCCGGCACGGGCAAGCGGACCCAGCCGAGCAAGAAGACCGCGGCCCAGCCCGCCCGGCCGGCCGGGAAGACGACCGGGAAGACGGCCGGCAACCCGAGCGCGGGCAAGGCCGAAGTCGCGCAGACCGCGCAGCCGACCCTGGTCGACCTGGTCCGCCGCCACCTCACCGAGCAGAGCGAACCCCGCTCGGCGGCGGAGATCGCCACCGCCCTCGGCCAGGCCCACCCTCAACGCGCCATCAAGACCACCGTGGTCCGCACCACCCTCGAAGGCCTCGTCGCCAAGACCCAGGCACAGCGGTCCAAGCAGGGCTCGTCCGTCTTCTACACCGCCGCCGACTCGTCCCGGTCCGCCGAGACCGCACGGTCCGAGGAAGAGCCCGCGCCGGCCGACGCCTGACATGTTCCGTTCCGTGCCTGTGGGTCAGCCCGGAGGCGCGGAGGGAAGCCATCTGAGGCCTGCCGTTCGGCGCGCGCCCTCCTCACCCCCGAGCCGACTCTTCGGCCCCTCCGCAGGCCTGATCGGCACAGATCGCGGCAGAGGATGTCGGGAACGGCCTCCGTCTCAGGGGCGGCTGCGGCGTCCGCGGCCGTACCGCACCGAGGAGACAGCATGGCGAGGAGACCGAGATGTCGGCGATGATACGAGTCATACTTCCGGTCAAGCGCCGCCTCCCCATCATTTCTACAGTGCTGTAGATTCGATTCGGACGTAACCGCGCATGACATCCAGACCGGTCTCGACCGGTCTCGACCCGTCTCAACCAGGAGGAAGACAGTGGGAGTTTCCCTGTCCAAGGGTGGCAACGTATCCCTGAGCAAGGCGGCGCCGGGCCTGACCGCGGTCCTGGTCGGCCTGGGCTGGGACGTGCGGACGACCACGGGCACCGACTACGACCTCGACGCCTCCGCCCTGCTCCTGGACGCGTCCGGCAAGGTCCTGTCCGACCAGCACTTCGTCTTCTACAACAACCTGAAGAGCCCGGACGGTTCGGTCGAGCACACCGGCGACAACCTCACCGGTGAGGGCGAGGGCGACGACGAGTCGGTCAAGGTGAACCTCGCCGCCGTCCCCGCCGAGATCGACAAGATCGTCTTCCCGGTCTCCATCCACGACGCCGAGAACCGTGGCCAGAGCTTCGGTCAGGTCCGCAACGCGTTCATCCGTGTCGTCAACCAGGCGGGCGGCCAGGAGATCGCGCGGTACGACCTGAGCGAGGACGCCTCCACCGAGACCGCGATGGTCTTCGGCGAGCTGTACCGCAACGGCGCGGAGTGGAAGTTCCGTGCCGTGGGCCAGGGTTACGCCTCCGGGTTGGCCGGGATCGCCACCGACTTCGGCGTCAACGTCTGACCGGGGCGGCTTCCTCATGTTCGGACTGAGCGAATTCGCCGTCCTCCTCGTCGTCGTCATTGCCGTCCTCGCCGCCAGGAAGCTGCCCGAACTGGCCCGTTCGGCCGGAAAGTCGGCGCGCATCCTGAAGGCGGAGGCGCGGGCGGCGAAGGAGGAGCAGTCGCCCGACGGGGAGCGTCGGCACCCCGGGTGATCCGTTGAAGCCGTCGGGCACGACCTCGGGCCGGTGTCCTCCCTGAGATGTAGGCGCCAGAAGTACGAGGGACCGGAAGAGCGACGCCCGGGAGGACGTCCCTCGGACGGGGCTCGGTGAGAATGAACCGGTGATGAACGCCGAGGCGGCCGACCGGATACGCGAAGCCGGGACCGCGCTGGTGCGTCCGGTCGCGCCGCCGCCCCGGCCGACCCGACGCAACCTCCTCTTCGACGCGCTGCTCGCTCTGGTCCTCGCCGTCGCCGGAACCCTCTACGCCGTCGATGCCGGGGTCGGCCGAAGCTACCTGCTCGTCGACGGGGTGGAGCGGGCGCGGACCGGAGCGGACACCTGGCCCGGCGCCGTCCTCCCCGCGCTCCTGGTCACGCTGCCCCTGGCGGTGCGCAGGCGATATCCCCTGACCGTGCTGGGGGTCGTGCTGGGCGCGGGGATCTACGCGCCGGACGGCGAGGCCCGCATCGTCTTCTACTCCTTCGTCGTCGCCACCTACAGCGCCATCGCCTACAGCCCGTACCGTGCGGCCCTCGTGGTCGGTCTGCCCCTGGCACTGCTCGTGCTCGCCTCGATCGGCGACGCCGGGGTGCCGGCCGTCCCGGACCGGTACGTCCCGCCGCTCGTCCTCCTCCCGCTCGCCATGGCCGCGTACGGCATACGTACCTGGCGGGCCCGTGCCGACGAACGGCAGACGCGGATGGCCGCGCTGGAACGCGAGCGGGCCGCGGAGCTGCGCCGCGCGGCCGAGCACGAACGGGCCCGCATCGCCCGCGAACTCCACGACGTGGTCACCCACCACGTCAGCGTGATGGTCATCCAGGCCGGCGCCGCCCGCACGGTCCTGGACGCCGCGCCCGCGCGGTCGCGCGAGGCGCTCCTCGCCATCGAGGCGGGGGGACGCGCCGCCATGACGGAGCTGCGGCATGCCATGGGCCTGCTCCTGATGAACTCCGATGACGACGGTGACGACATCGCGGCGGTCTCCGCGAACACGGCACCGCCGCCGGGCCTCGACCAGGTGGAGGACCTCGTCGGCAGGGTGCGCGCCTCCGGCCTGTCCGTCGAGTTGACCGTGACCGGCGCGCGGCTCCCCGTGCCGGCCGGGATCGATCTCGCCGCCTACCGGGTGGTGCAGGAGGCGCTGACCAACACCATGAAGCACGCGGCCGGGGCCCGGGCGGCCGTGACCATCGCCTACGGGGAGGCGGACCTCGGTGTCGAGGTCACCGACACCGGCGGCGCTCCTGGCACACCCTCGGGCACCGGCACCGGACACGGCCTGCTGGGCCTGCGCGAGCGCCTCGCCGTCTACGGCGCCACCCTGCGCAACGGCCCGGCCCCTGACGGCGGTTACCGTGTCGCGGTCCTGATTCCGCTGCTGCCCCGGGAGACGACGTGACCGACGGCCCGCCGCGTGTGGTGGTCGCGGACGACCAGATCCTCGTCCGCACCGGCTTCCGCATGATCCTCACGGCCCATGGCATCGACGTGGTCGCCGAGGCGGGTGACGGCGAGGAGGCCGTCAAAGCGGTCCGGCGTACCCGCCCCGACGTGGTCCTGATGGACATCCGCATGCCGAGGCTCGACGGTCTCGAAGCCACCCGCCGTATCCTCACCGGCACCCCCGGCGAACCACGCGTGATCATCCTGACGACGTTCGACCTCGACCAGGTGGTCTACGACGCTCTCGCGGCAGGCGCCGCCGGCTTCCTGCTCAAGGACGTCACACCCGAACACCTGGTCGCCGCCGTCCGATTGATCCGGACCGGAGACGCCCTCCTCTCCCCGGCCATCACCCGCCGCCTGGTGGAACGCCACGGCGGAGGCGCACACGGACACCGTGCCCACGGCGAGCCCGGTACCGGACCCGGCACCGGCGGCGGACACCGGATGGACGGCCGCCCGGCCCCGGCCGCCGGGGCCGGCGACCGCCATCCCGACCTGACCGCGCTCACCCCGCGCGAACTCGAAGTCCTATGTCTGCTCGCCCAGGGTCTGAGCAACACGGAACTCGCCGCCCGGCTCCACCTGTCCGAGACCACCGTCAAGACACACGTCTCCCGCATCCTGGCGAAGCTCCGACTGCGCGACCGCGTCCAGGCGGTGATCGTCGCCTACCGGACGGGGCTGGTCAGCCCCGCAGAACAGTGAAGTACCTCGACGGCCAACGCCCAACAGTGCTTCGCAGGAGGGGAGTTGGTGGTGCTCGGACCGCCCGGAACGGCGAAGTCCGAGCTGCCCGGGACTCACGGGCAGGGTCGAGGGGGCCGCCTACTGGGAGATCCTCCTGTCGAAGTTCACCGCGCCGACGAGGATGTCCGCCGGAAGCGGCAGGAACACCTCCGGCACCAGCCGCTCAACAATTCCCACCCACTGTCGCGCCTACGACCTGCTTGAGCAGCTGGGCTCGGTCCAGGTCGCCTGCAGGTCACGGCAGACAAGGGTGAGTGTGCCGTCCCAGCAGGCGATCTCGTGGCTGCAGCCGTCTCGGTGCGGCAGGATCTCGTCGAGAATCACGGCCCCGAGGTCCGTTTCTTCTCGGTCCTCGTCGGCGGGATCGACGAGGAAACCGGACACCCCTGCGTAGCGTACGACCAGGTCGCGGTCATGCTTCCAGCAGTTGTGCCGGAACTCGACCACCATCTCCTCATCGCCGGCACCCCGGACCGCCCGAAGCGTCAAATCCTTCACGCAACGCCTGCTGCGGAAGTCGTAGTGGTCCGAGTCATTGGCGAAAGCCCGGGCGCCCGGCGGCAGATCACCGGAGATCGACGGCAGGTGACTCAGGTAACGAGCCGGGTCCAAGACCCCTGACAGGTCGCCGACCTGCGCATCGAGATCGACGTACTGCATCGGCCTTCGCCCCCCTCACTGCTTCCTACCGGCCGGCGAATCGTCGCACAGACTCACCGAAGTGAGATGACGTCCAAGGGTGCGAAGGCCCGCCGTCCCGAGCGGGCGTGTCCCGCCCGTTCGTGTCATCGAAGTCTGATCGCGCAGGTCGGTCGCCGGTGTCAGACCCGTGTGCGAGCGTGTCGTGTGAAAAAGCAGGAGACATGCAAGAGACATGCAAGAGACGTGGTGGAGGGGGATCGGTGGCAGCGGTGAGTGATGGCTGGGCCGGCATGGGCTGGGACTGGACGGATGTGAACGACGTTCGCCGGCGTCTCGGCGAAGGCGCTGATCCAGAGCAGTGGAGCGGAGGCCGGCCGCTGCATCACGCGGCGGCGTTCGGGGCCTCGGAGGTCGTCGCCGAGCTGGCTGGTCGAGTTGCGGATGTGGACGACGTGGAGAACGGGGTGACGGCCTTGTGGGAAGCCGTCGTGTCCAGGAAACCGGAAAACGCACGAGCCCTCGCCGCGGCCGGGGCTGATCCCTGGCGGCTGTCGATCGGCGGCTGGTCTCCGGGGCGGCTGAGCCTGGCCGGACCGACGCCGGGCCTGTTCGCCGTACCGGAGGGGATACGTCTGACCGACACGGAGCGTGCGGCAGCGGTAGAGGCCCATCGGCTCACCACGGCATTGGGCACATTCGACTACGACGGTACGGGGCTGGCCTGCGTGGCCGGCATCGGCGCGGCCGAGGCGGTGCACCGTCTGGAGGCGACGCCGGTGGAGGACGAAGTCATCGACGAGCTGCTGGAAGATCCGTACGAGTACGACATGGACGAGAGCTTGCAGATCATCGGCGTGACATCCGTACCGGGCGGCTGCGTCGTGACACAGCCCTGGGGATACGCGCCGCAAATGCCGGAGGTGCTGACCCGGTTGGCTGCCGACACGCTCTGCTACGGCCTGTACGCCAACCCCAAGAGCGGCAACCAAGGCAGCATCGCCCGTCATGGATCTGTCGAGGGCTGGGACCTGCACCCGGGCGGAGGACCGGACGAGAACGACACCTCCGAGGAGGTGCTGGCCGCATACCTCTACCACCACAACGCCGTGGCCTACGCCTGCGCCTTCACGGGACTACGCCTGGCCGACAGGCGTGCCGTGGTCGGACCTCCGGATGTATGGGTCGAACTGCCGCCTCACGACTAGGGGCGCTGCCGTCGACGAACGGCGATCCAACCGACATGCGGCTGAGCGTGACGCGGTTCCGACGTGATCAACCTCCGCTCGGTCGAGGACTTCACCGACGTGCACGCCGCCGCCGACCTTTTCCGCGTGTTCTCAAGGCGGTCGAGGCATGCCGAGGCATCCGGGTTCGACATCACCGCACTTCGGCGCAACAGGGTTCAGGTGCGAGCGCATTTCGATGCAAGCAGGTTTCGATGCGCGCGGGTTTCGGCGGCAGCGGGGTTTCGGCGTGCTCGTTGAGTATCCGTACTCAGGCGCTCTCCTCCCCCGCGGCACGACACTGAGGCTCCGATCGCCCTTACCGGAGGTTCCCTCGTGTTCAGCCGTGCCGTCATCGCCCTGACACCGTTCTTCGGGCGGCTCACCGTCACCAGTGAGATCAAGCTGCGCCTGCCCGCGGGGACCCTCTTCGTGGCCAACCACGACTCCATGGCCGACCCCGCCGTGGTCATGACCGCGCTGCGGCGGCTCGAGCTCGAGCCGGTGGTGATGGCGACCGCGGGACTGTGGCGCATACCGCTGCTCGGCAGGGCGCTGAGTCGTGACGGTCACATCCCGGTCCACCGTCGTACGGCGCACGCGGCGCTGGCTCTCGACGCCGCCGCCGAGGCACTGGCCGGCGGCCGGCACGTGCTCCTGTACGGCGAGGGCCGACTGCCGCGCCGCAGGGACGCGGCGGCCACCGCACCCGAGCCGTTCCGTACCGGCCTCGCACGCCTGGCGCAGGCGACCGGCGCGCTGGTGGTACCGGTGGGCCACGCGGGCGCCCGGCGGATCGCCTCGGGGTCGGCCGCGAAGCAGCTGGCGGGCACGTTGACGGCGCCCGTCCGGCGTCCGCACTGCCATGTCCACCTCGGGGCACCGCTGCGGCTGCCCGCGGAGACGGAGCGCGGTACGGCGGCCGCCCGACTCGCCGTCACCGCGGCCTGGCGAACGGCGGCCCGCGCCGTGGGCGAACACCCGAGGTAGCCAGCGCGGATCCACAAGGCAGCCACCGCAGACCCCGTTCGGCAGTCACCGCGGACCCCTTCCGCAGCCACCACCAAGGCACCCAGGAGCAGCCGCCACCGGCCACCCGAGGCAGCCACCGCCGGGATCCGAACAGCAGCCAAGGCACCCGAGGCAGCTACCGCCGGCACGCGAAACAGCCGCCAAGTCACCCGAAGCGGCCGCAGCCGGAACCCCGCAGCCGGACCCCCGCAGCCGGACCCCCGCGGCAGCCGCCCCACGGCAGCTGCCGCAGGCGGCCCCCACAGCAGCCGCCCCACGCCACCTGAGTCAGATGCGGCTGTCACCGCTCCACGGGCGGCGGCGGTGGCGCCGTGCTCTGCCGCAGCACCAGCCGCGTCGGTACGAGCGTCGTTCCGTGTTCCGAACCGTCCGGACGCATCTTGCGCAGCACGGCCTGGACGCAGAGCCGGCCGACCTCGGCGAAGTCCTGGTGCAGGGTGGTGAGCGGGGGCAGGAAGGAGCCGGCCTCGGGGATGTCGTCGAAACCGATGACGCTGACGTCCTCGGGCACCCGGCGCCCGCCTTCGTGCAGGGCGCGCAGCAGGCCCAGGGCCATCTGGTCGTTGGCCGCGAAGACGGCGGTGCAGTCCTCTCGGGCGGCCAGCTCGAGGCCGGCCAGGTAACCGGACTCGGCCGACCAGTCGCCCCTGACCAGGGGCGGCGCGGTGCGGCCCGCCTCGGTGAGGGCGGCCCGCCAGGCGTCCGCGCGTCGCTGGGCGGCGAACGAGCCGTCGGGGCCGCCGAGGTGCCAGACGGTCCGATGGCCCAGGTCCAGGAGATGCTGGACGGCGGTCATGGTGCCGCCGGCCTGGTCGGTGTCGACGACGGTGTAGTGGTCGCCGGCGTCGGAGTCCACGACCACGACCTGGACGTGCGGCGGGAGTTTCACGGTGGCCGCGTCCAGCAGGTGGACCTCCATGATGACGATCACCGCGTCGACGGCCAGCTCCTCCAGCCGGGAGAACGCGCCGCGTACCTCGTCGCTGGTGGGGACGGCCACCGGGAGCAGTGTCACCGCGTAGCCCTCGGCGGCCGCCGAGGTCGCGATCGCCTCCAGGGTGCGCACGTTGCCGGTCGTGGACAGCGTGAAGGTGATGACGCCGATCGTGCGGAACTCACCACGCTTGAGGGCGCGGGCGGCGCTGTTGGGGCGGTAGCCGAGCTCCTTCATGGCCTCGAGGACCTGCTGCCGGGTCTCCTCGTTCACACCCGCGTAACCGTTGGAGACCCGGGAGACGGTCTGCGAGGACACCCCGGCGAGCCGGGCGACGTCCGCCATGGAGGCGGTGGCCCTGGCGCGTCCCGGCCCCGGGGCCGGTGTTCTTTCAGCCATGTCCACTCGGTGTGCCCACCTCTCTGTCGGCGCAGGTGCCACGGTCTCCCCGGAGGACCCTTGACCATCGTTATCGGGGCAGTGTAGACATGCCGCCATCAGATGTTTACGTAAACATAACAGCTTGCCGAGCCTCTTGCGTGGCTGATGTTTACGTAAACATCATGGTGGCGGTGGGGCGTTCGGAAATCTCCGCGCAACACCGCCCCGGTTCCAGGACTGGACGAGCGAGGAACGACATGACGACGCTGCAACCGCCGGTGGCCGCCGAGCCGCGGCCGGCACCTCCTCCGGCGAAAGGGGACCGCCGCTCCTGGACGGGGTGGGGTTTCATCGGTCCCTTCGTGGCCGTTTTCGCCCTGGTCTTCCTGGCTCCGATCGCGTACTCGATCTATCTGAGCCTCTTCCGGGACCAGCTGATCGGCGGCAACCAGTTCGTCGGCCTGGACAACTACACGCGGGCCTTCCAGGACGACGCGTTCTGGTCGGCGGTCGGCCGGGTGGCCCTCTTCCTGGTCGTCCAGGTGCCGATCATGCTGGGCATCGGCCTGCTGGTGGCGCTGGCCCTGGACAGTGGCCGGCTCTACGGCAAGAGCTTCTTCCGGATCACGATCTTCCTGCCCTACGCCGTGCCCGCCGTGGTCGCCACCCTGATGTGGGGCTTCATGTACGGCACCAAGTACGGCCTGGTGGGCGACATCAACTCGGCGTTCGGTGTCACCCTGCCCGACCTGCTCTCCCCCGGCTGGGTGCTCGCCTCCATCGGCAACATCGTGACCTGGGAGTTCGTCGGGTACAACATGCTGATCTTCTACTCGGCGCTGCGGGTCATCCCGACCTCGCTGTACGAGGCGGCGGAGATCGACGGCGCCGGCCAGTGGCGGATCATCAGCTCGATCAAGCTGCCCGCGATCCGGGGCGCGCTCGTCATCGCGACGATCTTCTCGATCATCGGCAGCTTCCAGCTCTTCAACGAGCCGAGCATCCTGCGTCCGCTGGCGCTGAACTCCATCACCACGGACTACACGCCGAACTTCTACACGTACTCGCTGTCCTTCAACGGCCAGCAGCACAACTACTCCGCGACGGTGGCCATCATCATGGGCGTCATCACGATGATCGTCGCCTACGCCGTCCAGCTGCGCGGCATGCGCAAGGGAGCGTGACCCGATGAGTACCGCTGTCACCGCCTCCCCCGCGAAGAACACCGCCCCGAGGCTACGAACCCCCCGTAAGAAGCACACCCCGGGCAAGCCGAAGCGCAATGTGCTGCTGACGGTGCTGATGGCCCTGATGGCCCTCTACACCGTGGTGCCGCTGATCTGGCTGGTCATCAACGCCACGAAGACCCAGTCGGGCCTGGCCGACTCCAACGGCCTGTGGTTCGCCGACGACTTCGCCCTGTGGGACAACATCCGGACCACCTTCACCTACCACGACGGCATCTTCGGGCGCTGGCTGCTGAACACCCTGCTGTACGTGGTGCTCGGTGCGGGCGGCGCGACACTGCTGGCCGTGCTGGGCGGGTACGCGCTGGCGAAGTTCCAGTTCCCCGGCAAGCGTGCGATCTTCGCCGTGGTGATCGGTGCGGTCGCCGTGCCGGCTACGGCGCTGGCCGTGCCGACCTTCCTGATGTTCAGCAAGATGGGGCTGACCGACACCCCGTGGGCGGTGATCATCCCGTCGCTCGTGTCGCCGTTCGGTCTGTATCTGATGTGGGTGTTCGCAGCGGAGGCGATCCCGACCGAGCTGCTGGAGGCGGCCCGGATGGACGGGGCGGGCGAGCTGCGGACCTTCTTCCAGGTCGCGCTGCCGCTGCTGGCCCCCGGGATCGTGACCGTGCTGCTGTTCACCACCGTCGCCACCTGGAACAACTACTTCCTCCCGCTGATCATGCTGAAGGACCCGGACTGGTACCCGCTGACGCTGGGTCTGAGCGCCTGGAGCTCCCAGGCACAGACCATCGGTGGCGACGTGATCTTCAACCTGGTGATCACGGGGTCCCTGCTCACGATCCTCCCGCTGATCGCCGCCTTCCTGTTCCTCCAGAAGTACTGGCAGTCCGGCCTCGCCGCCGGAAGTGTCAAGGAGTGACGTGGGCCGCGCCCCCAAGCCCCACATTTGAGCACCACCAGCACCACCCCCACCCTCACCTGTCCCACCCACGAAGAAGTGGAAGCAGCCCCATGCGCAGAACAACGAGCCGCATCCTGCGCGGCATCGCCCTCGTCTCCACCCTCGCCCTGGGCGTCACCGCCTGCGGCGGCTCGGACGACGACTCCGACACGAAGGCCGTCTCCGCCGGCGACATCCAGGCTGCCCTGGACAAGGGCGGCAACATCACGGTCTGGGCCTGGGAGCCCACCCTGAAGACCGTGGCCGCCGACTTCCAGAAGAAGTACCCGAAGGTCAAGATCAACCTGGTCGGCGAACGCTCCGGCGACAAGCACTACACCGCGCTGTCCAACGCGATCTCGGCCGGCAAGGGCGTCCCGGACGTCGCCCAGGTCGAGTACTTCGCGCTCGGCCAGTACTCCCTGACCAAGGGCCTGACCGACCTGGCCCCCTTCGGCGCCGACAAGCTCGCCTCGAAGTACACGCCGGGTCCGTGGAACGCGGTCAGCGACGGCGACAAGGTCTACGGCCTGCCGATGGACTCGGGCCCGATGGCGCTGTTCTACAACAAGACGGTCTTCGACAAGTACAAGATCGCCGTCCCCACCACCTGGGACGAGTACCTGGACGCGGCCCGCAAGCTGCACAAGGCCGACCCGAAGGCCTACATCACCAGCGACCTCGGTGACGCGGGCCTCACCACCTCCCTGCTGTGGCAGGCCGGTTCGCGCCCCTACAAGGTCGACGGCACCAAGCTGGGCGTCAACTTCGACGACGCGGGCGCCAAGAAGTACGAGGCGGTCTGGCAGCAGCTGATCAGCGAGAAGCTGCTCGCCCCGGTCAACGGCTGGACCGACGACTGGTACAAGGGCCTGGGCGACGGCACCATCGCCACCCTGCCCACCGGCGCCTGGATGCCCGCCAACTTCGTCACCGGCGTCCCGAACGCCAAGGGCCAGTGGCGCGCGGCGGCGATGCCGGCCTGGACCGCGGGTGACAAGGCGAGCGCGGAGAACGGCGGCAGCTCGCTGGCGGTTCCGGCGCTGGCCAAGAACAAGGAACTCGCCTACGCCTTCACCGAGTACGCCAACGCCGGTGACGGTGTCGCCACCCGGGTGAGCGAGGGTGCCTTCCCCGCCACCAAGGCGGAGCTGGAGTCGGCCGCGTTCCAGAGCAAGAAGTTCGACTACTTCGGCGGCCAGGAAGCGAACAAGATCTTCGCCGACTCCGCGGCGAACGTGGCGAGCGACTGGTCGTACCTCCCGTTCCAGCCGTACGCGAACTCGATCTTCAACGACACCGTCGGCAAGGCCTACGTCTCCGGCACCAAGCTGGCGGACGGTCTGAAGGCCTGGCAGGACGCCTCGATCAAGTACGGCGAGGAGCAGGGCTTCACCGTCGAGAAGTAGTCGGTCGGCAAGCAGTCGACGGACATTCGACACGCACTCGGCAAGCAGTCGAGAAGCACAAAACGCCGGGCGGCGCGGCACCCGGGCCGCGCCCCCCCCCTGCACCACATTCGGCAGGACCGCCAAGATATCCACCCGCCAGTCCCGCAAGCTCCGCGGGGCGGGCCGTGGCCCCGCGCCGCGG
>NZ_JBHVYO010000018.1:0-57499 GCF_042880655.1 Streptomyces sp. NPDC058295 | reverse complement strand
TTTTGGGGTCGTTATTGTTGTCCTTTTAATTCCCAACCGCCCGCCCATCGCTTTTAAAAAAAAAACCCGGGGGGGGGGGGCGCCCCGGGGCCCCCCCCGCCCCCGTGCACCACTTTCGGAAGGACCGCCATGATCTCCACCCTCCAGTCCCGCATGCTCCGCGGGGCGGACGGTGACCCCGCTCCGCGTCTGGCGTACGGCGCCGACTACAACCCCGAGCAGTGGCCCCGGGACGTGTGGGAGGAGGACGTGCGGCTGATGCGGGAGGCCGGCGTCACCGTCGTCTCCGTGGGGATCTTCTCCTGGGCCCGGATCCAGCCGGGTCCGGACACCTGGGACTTCGGCTGGCTCGACGAGGTCATGGACCTGCTGCACGCGGGCGGGATCGGCGTCGACCTGGCCACCGCCACCGCCTCCCCGCCGCCCTGGCTCACCACCGCCCACCCGGAGATCCTGCCGGTCACGGCGAACGGCGAGACGCTCTGGCCGGGCGCCCGCCAGCACTGGCGGCCCACCTCCCCCGTCTTCCGTGAGTACGCCCTGCGCCTGGTCCGGAAGATCGCCGACCGGTACCAGGACCACCCGGCCCTGGTCGCCTGGCATGTCTCCAACGAGCTGGGCTGCCACAACGTCTACGACTTCTCCGACGACGCGGCCCGCGCCTTCCGGGTCTGGCTGCGCGCCCGCTACGGCACGCTCGACGCGCTCAACCACGCCTGGGGCACCGCTTTCTGGTCGCAGCGCTACAGCGACTGGGAGCAGATCCTGCCGCCCCGGCTGGCCGCCTCGCACCCCAACCCGACGCAGCAGCTGGACTTCAAGCGGTTCTCCTCGGACGCCCTGAAGGACCACCTGATCGCCGAGCGGGAGATCCTGAAGGAGATCACGCCGGAGATCCCGGTCACCACGAACTTCATGGTGATGGGCAACACCAAGGGCATGAACTACCCGGACTGGGCGAGCGAGATCGACTTCGTCTCCAACGACCACTACGTCCACCCCGGCCCGCAGGACCGCGACGAGCTGTCCTTCTCGGCGAACCTCACCAGCGGCATCGCGGCCGGCCGGCCCTGGTTCCTCATGGAGCACTCCACCAGCGCCGTCAACTGGCAGCCGGTCAACGTGGCCAAGCGGCCCGGCGACCTGGCCCGTGACGCGCTGCTGCACGTGGCGCACGGCGCGGACGCGGTGTGCTACTTCCAGTGGCGGCAGTCGGCGGCCGGCGCCGAGAAGTACCACTCGGCGATGGTCCCGCACGCCGGCGAGGACAGCGAGCTGTTCCGCGCGGTGGCCGCCCTCGGCGCCACGCTGAAGGCCCTTGCCCCGGTGGCGGGTTCGGACCGGGAGTCGGCGGCCGTCGGCATCCTCTACGACTGGGAGTCGTGGTGGGCCAGTGAGCAGGACTCGCACCCCACCGCCCTGCTGGACTACCGGCAGGAGGCGCTCGACTGGTACTCGGCGCTGCTCGCCCTCGGTATCCGCGCCGACCTCGTCACCACCCGCTCCGACCTCACCCGGCACCAGGTGCTGATCGCGCCCGTGCTGCACATGGTGCCGGCCGAACTGGCCAAGGACCTCACACGCTACGCCGAGCAGGGCGGCCACCTCGTCACCACGTACTTCTCCGGGGTCGTCGACGAGAACGACCACGTCTGGCTCGGCGGATACCCGGGCGCCCTGCGCGACCTGCTCGGCATCCGCATCGAGGAGTTCGGCCCGCTGCTCGCCGGGGAGTCCGTGGAACTGGACGACGCCACCTCGGGCAGCCTGTGGACCGACCGGATCACCCTCACCGACGGCGACACCGAGGTGCTGGCGCACTACCGCACCGGTGTGCACGCCGGACGCCCCGCCGTCACCCGGCGCCCGACCGGCGACGGTTCGGCCTCGTACGTCTCCACCCGGCTCGGTGTCGACGGGCTCACCTCGCTCCTGCCCCGGCTGCTGGAGCCGGCCGGGGTCGGCAGTGAACTCCCCGCGGACGTCCGGGGGTCGGTCGAGCTGACCGTCCGGCGCGGCGCCGAGGAACGGTTCCTGTTCCTGGTCAACCGGACCGACGACACGGTGCCGGTGACCGGGATGGACGGAGAGGTCCTGGTCGGCACCGGCGGCCAGGAGGGCGCCCTCGTCCTCGGGCCGCGGGAGGTCGCCGTACTGCGCCGGCCCCGCGACTGACGCCACCCACCCGCGCACCCGCACCCTCCACGACTCCTCGGGACGGCACACAGCCGCGCCGAGGGCCATCCCCTCCTGTCCGCGCGGCAGGAGGGGCCCACCACAGCGACCGCACCGCAGTTGGGAGCACAGATGGCACGCCGTACCCGCAGCAGACGGAACCTCGGGGCCGCCGCACTCACCGCGCTGGCCACCGGAGCCGCCCTCCTCAGCGTCCCCGTGCAGGCACACGCCGAGGCCGCCGTCACCGTGACGCCGGATCCGTCGTACCAGCAGCAGAAGTTCGAGGGCTGGGGCACCAGCCTGGTCTGGTTCGCCAACGCCACCGGGGACTACCCCCCGGCGATCCGCGAGAAGCTGGCCAAGTTGCTCTTCGGCGACGACGGCCTCGCGCTGAACATCGCCCGGTACAACATCGGCGGCGGCAATGCCCCGGACGTCACGGACTATCTGCGGGCCGGCGGTGCCGTCGAGGGCTGGTGGAAGGCGCCCGAGGGCACCACCCGCGAGGACACCGACTGGTGGAGCGCGGACGACCCGGCCGACTGGAACAAGGATGCCGACGCCACCCAGCGCTGGTGGGTGGACCGCATCAAGCAGGACATCACCCACTGGGAGACGTTCAGCAACTCCCCTCCGTGGTTCATGACCGAGAGCGGGTACGTGTCCGGCGGCTTCAACGCCAACACCGACCAGCTCAAGGCCGACTCCGTCGACGACTTCGCCGCCTACGTGGCGGGCGCGACCAAGCGGCTGGAGAAGTCCGAGGGCATCAAGGTCGACACCGTCGATCCGTTCAACGAGCCCAACACCGGCTACTGGGGCACCAGGCTCGACGCGAACGGCCAGCCGGTCGGCGGCCGCCAGGAGGGCGCCCACATAGGCCCCGAGCTCCAGCAGAAGGTGCTCGCCGCGCTGGCGCCCGCACTGAAGAAGGCCAAGGTCAAGGCCGGGATATCGGCGATGGACGAGACCAACCCGTCCCTCTTCGCGACGAACTGGAACTCCTACTCGCAGGCCTCCAAGGACCTCGTGGACCAGATGAACGTCCACACCTACGGCACCGGGCAGCGCACCACCGTGCGCGACCTCGCCAAGGCCGCCGACAAGCCGCTGTGGATGAGCGAGGTCGAGGGCGACTGGGGTGACGGTCAGAGCTTCACGGACATGCGTCCGGGTCTCGGGCTCGCCCAGCAGATGGTGAACGACCTGCGTGAACTGGAGCCCACCGCCTGGGTGTTCTGGCAGCCGGTCGAGGACTACGACAACATGAAGCCGGGCGGCGAGTCCGCTAAGGGCGGCAACTGGGGCTCCATCCAGCTCCCGTTCAGCTGCACCAGCACCGACACCCTCCAGTCCTGCCCGATCTACACCAACACCAAGTTCGACACGGCCAGGAACTTCACGCACTTCATCAAGCCCGGCGACAAGCTGATCAAGGTGGACGACACCTCCAGCGCCGCCGCCGTGACCAAGGACGGCAAGGGCGCCTCGGTCGTCCACGTCAACAGCACCACCGAAGCCCGCACGGTCACCATCGACCTGTCCAAGTTCCGCACCGTCAAGGGCAGCGCGACCGTCACCCCCACGGTGACCAGCGCCGACGGCAAGCTCAAGCAGCAGGCCCCGGTCAAGGTCGTCGACGGCAAGGCCACCTACACCGTCCCCGCCCAGTCCGTGACCTCCTTCGCCGTCAAGGGTGTCTCCGGTGTCGCGAAGAACGCGGGTCTGTTCAGCAAGGGCCACTCCTACACGCTGACCGGCGTGCAGAGCGGCAAGGCGGTGACCGTCGGGACCAACGGCACGAACCTGGTCATCGGCTCGGCCAACGGCAGCACCGCGCAGCAGTGGCAGCTGGACGCCCGGTACGGCAGGACGGGCGCCCGCCAGCACTACGTCTTCGCCAACCCGGCCGAGGGCGAGCGCCTCGCCGTCCGCGACAACGTGCCGGTGGTCGAACCCGACACCGGCGAGCGTGACCCGGCCACCGAGTGGATCATGTCGACCACCGGCGACGGGACATGGACGCTGGTCAACGTGGCCACCGGCCGTCTCCTCGAGGTCGGCGGCCAGGCGACCAACGAGGGCGCGGCCGTCACGACCTGGCAGGCCAACTCCGGTTCCAACCAGCGCTGGAGGGTCACGGACGTGACCCCGTAACCCCTGTCAGTCCACGTCCCACGGGTCTGTCGTCCCCGCCCGTGTCTCCGCCCGCCTCACGATCGTCGTGATGCGGGCGGAGTGCTGTGCGGGGGCGGGTGCCGTGATCGGTGCCGGGATCCGTTCCAGGACCCCACCCGCGAAGACGTCGTACAGCGGCAGCGTCTCGAGATGGACATAGCCGATGTGGCAGTCGCAGACGGCGAGCGGACAGGGGCGGGGGCGCAGGGCGGCGCGGTACGAACCGTCGTAGAGGTTGCCGAGTTCGGCGCGGACGAAGTGGCAGCGCCGGACGGTGCCCTCGCCGTCGACCGAGATCACCGAGTCTCCGGTGCGGCAGGGCAGGCCGGCGCTGGTGTGCGGACGGCGGCTGTACGGGAAGAGCGGGTCGAGGGCGGTCCACCGGTCGGCCTCGGCGTCCTCGTAGGTGTGGCCCTCGGCGGCGTTGATCCACAGATAGACGTGCGCGGGCAGGTCGGCGCGCAGCCGGCGGGCCGCGTCGAGGTGCTCGGGCAGTCCGACGACGCCGACGCTGAAGCGGATGCCCCGCTCCGACAGGTCGCGGCACTTGTCGAGGAAGCGGTCGTACGGCGTCTGGCCCGGGTGGTAGGTGCACCACAGGGCCAGGGTGTCGGGGTCGGCCTCGGCGAGCCAGTCGGTGCGGCAGCTGAGGTTGGTCTGGATGGCGACCCGGCGGATGTGCGGGAGGTGGGAGAGGTCGGCGAGGGTGCGCCGGTACCAGGAGCGGACCAGTCCCTCGCCCCACGGGGTGAAGAGGAGCGAGAGCCGGTCGTCGGTGCGGGCCGCGGCCCACCGCGCGAACCGTTCGAGGGCGGCCCGGTCGGCGCGCAGTTGCTCCGTGCTGTCGCGTCGCTTGGCGAACGGGCAGTAGGGGCAGTCGTAGTCGCAGGAGGCGAGCGGGCCGCGATAGAGCAGGGTCAGGTCCATGGCGGCCGGGTCACTTCCGCTCGTAGGCGGTCATGGCGGCCCGCACCGCCGGGGAGAACAGCTCGGGACCGATGGCGTCGGAGTGGGCGAGGCCTTCGGGGGTGAGCCTGAGGGTCGTCGGGTCGGTGTCGGTCAGCCAGCCGCGGTCGGCGAAGCGTTCGAGTTCGGGGCCGAAGTCGTCGGCGGGCGCGCCGCCGAAGCGGGCCCGGTAGTCGTCGAGGCGCAGGCCCTCGGCCTGGAGGAGCGACTGGAGGAGGTGGCGGCGGCGCGCCTCCTGGGGGTTCATGGGGTGGCCGACCTCGGCGTGGGCGAAGTCGGACGCTTCGGTGGCGACGTAGTCGTCGATGATGCCCCGGATCTGGTGCATGCCGACGGCGTAGTCGAAGGAGTAGTGCAGGCCGGCCGTGTAGGAGCGGGCGCCGCAGCCGAGGCCGATCATGCCGTCGGTCTGGCAGGCGTAGTCGTCCGTGCCCTGCGGCGGGGCGTCGGTGCGGCGGAACATGCGCATGGACTGCTGGGTGTAGCCGTGCGCGAGGAGGTGGTCGCGGCCCGCGCGGTACAGCCGCAGCCGCTGCTCGTCCCAGGCCGGATCCGGGGCCGTGGCCTGGCCGGGTCCGCGGCGGTCGAGGCCGGTCAGGGGGCGGACGTAGAGCGGGTAGAGGTAGAGCTCCTCGGGCCGCCAGGCCAGGGCCGCGTCCAGGGAGTGCCGCCAGGCCTGCTCGTTCTGGCCGTCGATGCCGTAGATGAGGTCGATGTTGAGGACCGGGATGCGGGTGTCGCGGACGCGGGCGAGGGCCGCCTCGACCTCGGCGCGCCGCTGCGGGCGTACGGCGGCCCTGGCCTCGGCGTCGACGAAGCTCTGCACGCCCAGGCTCAGTCGGGTGGTGCCCCGGTCGGCGAGCACGGCGAGACGGTCGGCGGTGGCCGTGGCGGGTGAGGCCTCGACCGACAGCGGGACCGCGCGGAGGTCGGCGCCCATGCGGTGCTCGGCGATGTCGCAGAGCCGGTCCAGCTCGGCGGCGGTGAGGAAGGTGGGGGTGCCGCCGCCGAAGGCGGCCGTGGCGAAGCGGACGTCGTCCGTCTCCCCCAGTGCCTCCCGTACGGCTCTCGCCTGCCGTTCCAGGGCGTCCAGGTAGGCGCCGGTCAGTCCGTCGGGGGCGCCGATGCGGGTGAAGAGGTTACAGAAGCCGCAGCGGACCTCGCAGAACGGTATGTGCAGGTAGAGGGAGAGCGTGTCCTTGGGCTCGGCCGCCCAGAGGGCTTTCAGGGACGGGCGGTCGGGGAGCGCGCGGTAGGCCGTCTTGTGCGGGTAGGCGTAGACGTAGTGCTGGTACGGGCTGGTGCGGGTGACCGGTTCGGCGGTGGTCATCGGCCGGCCTCCGTCGGTCGGGGTGCGGGGTCGAGGAAGAAGTGGGCGTACGGCACGGTCCACACGGACTCGTGGCCGAGGCGGTGCCCGGTGTAGCCGTCGTCGCCGTAGGCGGTGCCGTGGTCGGAGCAGACGATCGCGAAGCAGCGGCGCCTGCTGCTCGCGGCGGCGAACAGGCGCCCGATGTGCCGGTCCACGTACTCCAGCGCGGCGGCGTGCGTCTCTCGGCTGTCGCCGGTCTCGCGGGTCGCGCCGGGCAGATGGAACCAGTTCGGCTGGTGCAGGGCGGACACGTTCACGAAGAGGAACAGCCGCTTTTCGTACGGGAGTTCACGTACGACGCGCTCGGCGTGGGCGACCTGGTTCTCGAAGGACTCGGGTGAGGTGACGCCGAACTCCGGTGCCCAGTGGGACTCGTGGAACAGTCCGGGCAGCACCGAGCCCAGCGGACCCTGCTTGTTGAAGAAGCCCACTCCCCCGATGCACACGGTGTGGTAGCCGTCCTCGGCGAGGCCGGAGACGAGGTCGGGGGTGTCGTAGACGTAGGTTCCGCCCGCGGTGGTCTCGCTGCCCGCGAAGCTCGCCGCGAACAGGCGCGGATGCGGTCCGGGGGCGGCCGGGGTCGGCAGGAAGCCCGCGAAGATCGCCTGGTGGGAGGCGTAGGTGAAGCTGCCCGGCGCGTGCCGCTCCTCCCAGCGGCCGCCGGGGAGGTGGCGGGCGAGGTGCGGAATGCGGCCCGCGGCCGCCAGCTCGGCGGCGACGTCGTGGCGGAGGGTGTCGAGGGTGACGAGCAGGAGGTCGTGGCTGCCCACCACCTCGTTCATGTCGGGCACGTCGTCGGTGCCGGGCACGTCGTCGATGTCGGGCTCAGGCATACGGTGTTCCTGTTCTGTACCGGGCGAGGTCACCCAGGACGGCGGCCACTTGGGCGGCATGGGTGTCGAGGCCCTCCGCGCCGCTGCCGGGCAGTCCGGTGAGCCGGGGCAGCAGGTCGCCGAAGGCGTTGACCTCGCCGACCGCGGCCCTGCGCCAGCCCACGGCCGGCAGCAGGTCGACACCGACGCACAGGGTGCGCGGGAAGCAGGCCGCGGCCTGCTCGCACACGCCCAGCAGGTCGGTCCAGCGGGCGCCCGCCGCCTCGACGTTCTCCCGGACTGCGTCCAGGTCGCCTCGACGGCCGCCGAGATGGAGGTTGGTCATCGGTGAACGGCTGGTGCGCACCACCGCGTGGGTGGCGCGACCGGCCACGACAACGACCCTGAGGTCGGTGGCCCGGCCGTCCTGGGAGGCCTTCGGCAGCCAGCGCTCCAGGTGCAGTCCGTCCGGGGCGAGCGCGTCGACGATGGCCGCGATGTCCTGCTCGCGTTCGTAACGGCGCACCCTGAGGGAGTTGTACAGGCCGCCGTCGGCGGCGAGTTCCACGGAGGTGGTGGCCCTGATCCGGCCGCCGCCGCCCGACTCGACGGCGAGGACGCCCGAGGCGGACGACCCGTGCGCGGGTTTCACGAAGAGCCGGGCCATCCGGTGCTCACGCATCGACGCGCGTACGTCGTCCCAGCCGCGCACCGGCGCGCCCTGCGGGCCCGAGGTGGGCGAGGCGGGCACCGGAACGCCCGCCGCGTCCAGGACGGCGTGGCAGAGCCGCTTGTCGAACAGCACCGCCAGCTCGTCCGGGTCGTCGAGGCGGACCCCGCCGCGCAGGCTGCGTACCGCGGCGGTGAAGCGGGCGTACCAGCGGCCCGAGCCCTCCACCCGCGTCGGATCGACGGCACCGCGCAGCAGCCGGTCGACCTCAGGGTTCTCGCCGGGTGAGTCCAGGCGGACGATCTCCTCGGCGGCGAAGTCGGCGCCGCCGTCGTTCAAGACGTCCGCCCACGGCACGACACGCGGGGCCGGCAGACCGGCCGCGCGAACCGCGTCCTCGAAGAGGGCGACCCGACGGTTCTCCGGGTTGCCGACGACCGCCAGGCGCGGCGGCGCGGAGGCGCGCGCCGGGCGGAACCCGTCGAGGGAGGAGGGACCGTGACCCATGGGTGGTGTGCTCACTCCCCGACGGCGACGTAGCGCCACGGCGTGCCGTCGTCGTCCGAGTCCTCCTCGGCGTCGTCGCGGTCGAGGTCCACCTCGACGCCCGCGGTCTCCACGGTCCGCCGCAGGCGCTCCTGGAGGGACTCGCTCAGGTAGTGGTAGTGCAGGTCGAGCTTCTTGAGGTGGGTGAGCGGCTGGCCGCCGAGCAGGGCGGCCGCGCCCTCGTCGGTCAGCACGCCCATGGAGAGGTCCAGCACCTCCAGACGGGCCACCACGGGCGCGGACGCGACGGCCGCGGCCACGGCGTCCTGGATCTCGCTGTTACGCAGGGCGAGGTGACGCAGGCTCGGCAGCCGGGCGCCGGACAGGATCGGCTCCAGGTCGGCGACCTCGCTGTCGCCGCCGTACTCGGGGGTGCCGAGCCACAGGTCGAGGTGGACCAGCGCGGGCAGGTCACTGCCGCCGATCCCGCGCACGACCTCCGCGGGCAGCCCGCCCGTCTCGATCACGAGCCTGCGCAGCGCGCGGTGGCTCACGGCGGGGAAACGCAGCCCGGACCCGCCGCGCACGCCGAACTCCTCCAGCGCGGGATACGCGGCCAGGACCGGGGTGACATCGGTCTGGTTGATCCAGGAGATCTCGCACTCCTCCCCCACCATGTCGCCGAGGAACACCGCCCGCAGCGCGGGGAACCGGTCCCGGGCGGCCACCAGCGCCTCGATGACGTCGGAGGGGTCCGTGTCGTAGGCCTCCTGCCAGGCGCCGACGATCAGGGCTCTCACGCGGGTGGTGTCGACGGCGGAGCAGAACCGCGCGAACGCCTTCGTCCAGTCCTCGTCGGCGTCGTAGACGTCGCTGGTGACACGCCAGGCGAAGGCCTCCGGGTCGGGCAGGTCGTCCGTCCTGCCGCCGGGGCCCGGGAAGGTGTGGGCGGGCAGCCGGTACAGCGCGTTCAGGTGGTCCGTGACGGTCATGCGGCTGCTCCCGGGAGAAAAAAGTTGCGCGGTCCGTGATGTTTCCGCAGTTCTACCAACAGGCACTGACAACCCCCCGCGCCGGGGCCTCGGTTCGGAACGCGGCTCGGGCCTCGGGTCGGGGGCGTTGTCAGTGGTGGTCCGTACCGTCGTCGTCATGAGGCCGGTGCGCGAAGCGTCCGGCGGGGAGGGGAGAGCCATGTACCGGCAGGGAGACGTGCTGATCGTGCCCGTCGCGGAGGAGGCGTTGCCACCGCACGTGGCGGTCGCGCCCAAGGAACGGCGGGACGGGCGGGGCCGGCTCGTGCTGGCCCTGGGCGAGGTCACCAGGCACGCCCACGCGGTGGTGGGTCCGGGCGATCTGCTGCGGGAGCCCGGGCCGTTCGGTCCGCTGCTGCTCCACCTTCCCCAGGGCGGCCGGGTGGTCCACGAGGAGCACGCGGCGATCGCGCTGCCGAAGGGCTGGTACCGGGTGATCCGGCAGCGGGAGTACGTGCCCGGATCCGTGCGGATCGTCGCGGACTGAAGAGCGGGTGACCGAGATGACGGAGGGGCGGATGAGGACGACGGAGAGGGCCGGGGCAGTGCCCGCGGCGGGAGCGGACCCGATGGTGGAGGGTACGTCCTTCGACGATGTCCGTCGCTGGCGCGCCTGTGCCGCGGCGGCCGTGCCCGCCGACCGCGCGGCAGCCGAGGCCGGCGTGCGCCGGGCCTACCGGCAGGCCGGGCTGCCGGAGCCGGAGCGCGTGGTGTGGGCCGCTTCACCGCGGGCGGCGGTCACACTGGTCCGGGAGTCCGCGGACAAGGGCCCCAGCGTGCGTGAGGCGGTCCGCAGCGCCCCGTGGGCAGGTGAACGGCAGCGGCTGCACGGGCGGTTGGGTGCGGCGGACTGGGCGGCGCACTGGGCCGCGACCGGCGGGCTCCTGTGGGACACCACGCAGGCGCTCGTGGACCGGATCCGCGCCGGGGTGCTGGAGGAACTGGCCGGCGGGGACACGGGGAAGGAGGCCGCGGAGGTGCGGCTGGTGCTGCTGGACGCCGTCCTCGGTCAGCACGACGCGCCGTGGCTCGCGGCGTTCCCGACGGACCGGGGCCCGCTCGACGGGCTGGCCGCGGTGAGTCGCCACGCCGGCTGGTGGTGGCCGTTCGCGCGGGTGGCGGTGGTGTGCGAGCGTCCCGTCGCCCTGCACCGCGACGAGGCGGGCCGGCTCGACCACGGGGACGGCCCGGCACTGGCGTACCCCGACGGCTTCGCCCTGTACGCCTGGCGCGGTATGCCGGTCCCGGCCGGGTTCCTCGCCGAACTGCCGGCGCTCACCCCGGACCGGATCAGGTCCGAGGAGAACGCCGAACTGCGCCGGGTCATGCTGGAGTACTACGGCTACGACCGCTATCTGGCGGACTCGGGGGCGCGTCACGTCCACCGTGACGAGACGGGCACCCTGTGGCGGATCGACCTCCCGGACGACGAGCCCGTCGTCATGGTGGAGGTCCTCAACTCCACTCCGGAGCCGGACGGGACGCGACGCACCTACTGGCTGCGGGTACCACCGGCGACCCGCACGGCGCGGGAGGGAGTCGCCTGGACCTTCCAGCTGACGGCGGAGACGTACGCGCCCGAGCGGGAGACGTGACCCGGAGGGGCGCGTGGCCGGGCCTCAGCCTTCGGCGACGCGGGTGAGTACGTCGGTGATCTGGGCGTGCACCGCGTCCCGGGCGACGGCGGGAAGGGCGCCCAGGTCGGTGCCCGCCAGGGCGTGCAGGACCTGTTCGGGGTCCGGGTCGTACGGCGTGCTCTCGCTGAACACCTCGTAGCCGTCGCGTACGGCCACCCGCAGGTCACGGGGGCTGTCCCCGTCGGCGTGCACCGCGGCGGCCACGACGAACGGCGGCGGGCCGCCCGCCTCGCCCTCCAGCTTGCGGTAGCCGCTGACCAGGGGTGCGCGCCAGCGCAGGGCGAGCAGTACGTGACGCTTCGCCAGCAGCTCGGTCAGATCGGTGTCGTAGACGCTGTCGGGTTCCAGGACGGTGGCCCGGGCGTCGAGGACGAGGGCCGCCGGGAGCAGACAGCGCAGGGTGCTGCCGACGATGTTGCCGCCGACCGTGGCGGCCCGGCGCACCGCGCCGGTGCCCACGCCGGAGGCGGCCCGGTGCAGCGCCTCGGGCACGGTCGCGTCGACGCGGTTCAGCAGCACGGCCCCGCCGAGTTCCTCGGGGCCGACCGTGCCGGCCTCCGGCACGTCGCGCAGCGACACGGCTTGCTCGGGAAAGCCGTCCCGCTGCCAGCCGGCCCACACGAGCGTGGCACCTCCCACCGGTACGGCTCCCTCGGCCAGACACCGCTGGGCTTCGGATATGGAGGAGGGAAGACGCAACTGCACGACAACCGACCTGCCTTCCCTGGAAGTTCGTGGCGCGTGACACGGTGCCATCGTGTGTCCCCGTGTTCACCCACCCGCATGATCAATGGCAGAACGGATTCTGCCCAGGCGCACGGGGGCGCATACAGGGCTCATGGCTGCACCTTGCGCAACGTGAAATTGCGTTGCGGCCGGCTCCCCTCCCCCGGACCCTGGCGGCATGCCCTACGTCCTGCGTCCCGCCGCCCTCGCCGACGCGCCCGCCGTCACCGCTCTCCTCAACGAGATCGACCGCATCGAGATCGGCCGGCCCGAGACGGACCTGCACACCGTCGAGGCCGATCTGAAGCATCCCGAGACGGATCTGGAGCAGGACTCCTGGCTCGCCTTCGACGGGGACCGGCTGGTCGGCTACGGGCTGCTGTGGGACGAGTCGGGCGGCGAACGCGTCGACATCGACCACTACGTCCTGCCCGACCGGCAGGAGGCGGGCCGGCTCGTCCTGGCGGCGATGGAGAGCCGGGCGCTGGAGAAGGCGCAGGCGAACGGTGCCGGGCGGGCCGTGGTGCATCTGCATCTCAACGCAGCGCCCACCCTCGACACCGAGCTGCTCCGCGCCCGCGGCTGGTCGGTCGTACGGCGATATCACGTGCTGCGCCGCCCTCTGGAGCAGGCCGGGGACCGGCCGCCGACGCTGCCCGCCGGGGTCAGGCTGCGGTCCTGCTCCTCCGAGGCGGACCGGGTCCGTGTCCACGCGCTCTACCAGACCGCTTTCGCGGAGCACTTCGACTTCCAGCCGCGCGGCTACGAGCAGTGGCTGCACGACGTGGACGCGGCGGGGCTCGACTGGTCGCTCGTGTGGATCGCCGGCACGGACGGGTCCGGGGACGCCGGGTTCCTGATGGCCCGCGACGACCGCGAGGCGATGGGCTGGATCCGCAGCATCGGCGTGCTGCGCGAGGCCCGGGGAGGCGGGCTGGCCGGGCTGCTGCTGCGGCACGCCTTCGCGGCCTTCGCCGCCCGGGGCCGGGACACGGTCGGGCTCGGTGTGGACACCTCCAACGCGACCGGCGCGCCCGGGCTGTACGCGCGCCACGGCATGGTCCTGCACTACGCCGTGGACACCTGGGAGGCCGTTCTGCGGTGACCGTGCGCCCGGCGGGGCCCGCACCCGGCGGACCCCTCCGGGCAGGACCGCCTACGGTGTCGCGGCGGGAAGCCTCGTCGGCACCACCGGAAGCGCTCCATCACTTCTGAGCCGGCCGTGCCGCCCGCCCTCGTGACGTGCCGTCAGCCGTTCAGCGCCAGCCAGGGCTGGGGATCGGCGTAGTAGCCGTCGTAGATCACCTCGAAGTGCAGATGGGGGCCGGTGGACAGGCCGGTGGAGCCGACCCGCCCGAGCGGGGTCCCGGTCTGCACGGTCTGACCCACGGTGACGCCGATGGCGGACAGGTGGCTGTACGTGGTCTGGAGCCGTTTGCCCTCGATCGTGCCGTGGTCGACGACGACCCGGTTGCCGTAGGCCGTGGTCATGGCCGCGAAGACGACCGTGCCCGCGCGGGCGGCGGAGACCTGGGCTCCCTGGGGTGCGCCGAAGTCCACGCCGGTGTGGAGTTTGGTGACGCCGGTGAGGGGGTGCTGGCGGGAGCCGTAGGGAGAGGTGATGGTGAGGGTGGTGACGGGCGGTGCCAGGATCGCGTCGGCCAGGACGCTCCCGCCGCTCGTGTCCTCCCGGTCGAAGGCCTCGTACTTCGCGAACAGGGCCTTGACCTCGCCGAGGTAGGTCTGCGCCGAGGCGGGGACGCCGCCCGCCTTCTTCACGGCGTCCGTGCCGACCGCGTAGGCGGCGAGGGTGAGGTCGACGAGGTCCCCGTTGACGGTGCCGTCGGTCCTGAGACCGGTGACCTGCTGGGCCAGGGAGCAGTCCTGGCGGCCGAGCGCCATGATGGCGTCGGCCGGATCGCTCGGTGAGGAGCGGCCGTTGCCGTCGTCGTCCTTGCCCCAGGTCTTCCAGTCGGCGGCGGTGAAGGCGGCGATGCCCTGCGGGCCGGAGGTGGTGGCGCCGGCGTTGCTCCAGCCGGTGAGCTGGTCGATCTGCGCGGCGAGGGCGGACGGGGTGACGACCGTGCAGGCGTCGGCGGACTTGCGCAGCCAGGGTCCGTAGCTCGCGTCGACACCGCCGGGGGCGGCGTCCTGCGCGGTGCTCTCGCCGGGGCTCCAGTCGTCGGGGAGCCCACCGGTCAGGGCGAGGAACCCGGCGACCGTGGTGAGGGTGACCAGGCCCGGCAGGACCAGGAGGGTGAAGGGGCCCGGGCCGCGCCGCCGGGGGCGGGGAGCGGATGCTTCCGGGGTCGGCGTCACCGGGGCGGGGTTCTCCTGAGCGGGGGCTTCCTGAGCGGGGGCCTCCGGGGCTGCGACGGCCTCGTACCCAGGGGTCTCGACGGCGGGCTCGTGGCTCACGCGGCGGACTCCGGACGACGGGTCAACGGCCGCTGCGGGACAGTGCAGTTGTTCACGGACGGACGTTAGCGGGTGACCCGGCGCGCGTCACCGGACGCGAGGGCAGACCTACTGCCCCCAGGGGCAGCGCTCCTCGCGGAACTGTCGGTGGGAGTTGGTAGAAAGTACGCCGTACGGGCCGGGGCGCGCAGTTCCGGCCGCCGTCCGCTCACGGAGGTACCCGCCCATGACGCTGGCGCACATCTCGGAACTGCACGGCCTGCCGGTGTATGTCTTCCCCCTGCCCGGGGAGACCTCTCGGGACCTCCCCGAGGCGGAGTCCGTGGCCTGGAAGCTCGTCCGGCAGGAGAACGACCCGGAGGACTTCGACGACTGCTGGAACCGGTTCCTGGAGACCGTGGACCCCTCGCGGGTGCGCGCCCTGGTCCTCGGGGCCGGCGCCTACGGCAGCGAGCTGGACGCCGGTGACTCCTGCGAAGAGGTGGTGGAGCGCCTGGCCGGGGCGGCGGACCGGCTGACCGGCCTGCGGGCCCTCTATCTCGCGGACCTCGAATTCGAGGAGTGCGAGCTCTCCTGGATCGTCCAGGGCGACGTCAGTCCGTTCCTCGCCGCCTACCCGGGGCTGGAGGAGCTCGCCGTACGCGGTTCGGGCGGGGGCTTCGGCGGCGGTTCGGGGCTGGAGTTCACGCCGTTGCGCCATGACAGTCTGCGCGTCCTGCGTTTCGAGAACGGCGGACTGCCGGCCGGGGTGGTGCACGGGGTCGCCGCCTCGGAGCTGCCGGCGCTGGAGCACCTGGACCTGTGGCTGGGCGCGGAGTCGTACGGCCGTAGCACCACCGTGGCCGACCTCGAGCCGATCCTGGACGGCTCCCGGCTGCCCGCCCTGCGCCGGCTGGGTCTGCAGAACGGCGACAACCAGGACGAGGTGGCCGCAGCCGTCGCCGCGGCGCCCGTGGTGGCCCGGCTGACGGCCCTGCACCTGGGCCGCGGCACCCTGTCCGACACGGGCGCCGCGGCTCTGCTGAGCGGTCAGCCGCTGGTGCACCTCCAGGAGCTGGACCTTCACCACCACTACCTGTCCGACGCGATGGCCGAGCGGATACGGCAGGCTCTGGAGCCCTACGGCGTGAAGGTGGACCTGTCGGGCCGGGAGGACGCGGACGACCCGGACGACCGGTACGTGGCCGCGGGCGAGTGACCGTCCGCGGCCCGTGACCTCATCCCACCTCGACCAGCAGGTCGCCGCCTTCCACCTGCTGGATCCGGTTGATGGCCAGCCGCGACACCGTGCCGGCCTTCGAGGCCGTGATCGTGGCCTCCATCTTCATCGCCTCGATGGTGGCGACGGTCGCGCCGGCCTCCACCTCGTCGCCCTCGGTGACGGCGAGGGTGACCACGCCCGCGAACGGCGCGGCGACATGCCCGGGGTTGGCGCGGTCGGCCTTCTCGGTCACCGGTACGTCGGAGGCCGCCGCCTTGTCCCGCACCTGGATGGGCCGCAGCTGGCCGTTCAGGGAGGACATGACCGTGCGCAGACCGCGCTCGTCGGCCTCTCCGACGGCCTGGAGCTCGATCAGGAGCCGGACGCCCGGCTCGAGGTCGACGGCGTACTCCTTGCTCGGACGCAGACCGTAGAAGAAGTCCTTGCTGTCGAGCACGCTGGTGTCGCCGTAGGCCTGACGGTGGGCCTCGAAGTCCCGGGTCGGGCCGGGGAAGAGCAGCCGGTTGAGGGTGGCGCGGCGGGTCTTCTCCAGGCCCTCGCGGTCCTCGGTGGTCAGTTCCTGGACGGGCTTGGCCTCGGTACGCCCCTGCAACGCCTTGGTGCGGAACGGCTCGGGCCAGCCGCCGGGCGGGGTGCCGAGCTCGCCGCGCAGGAAGCCGATGACGGAGTCGGGGATGTCGTAGCGGTCGGGCGACGCCTCGAAGTCCTCCGGGGACACTCCGGCACCGACCAGGTGCAGGGCGAGGTCGCCGACCACCTTGGAGGACGGGGTGACCTTCACCAGGTGGCCGAGGATGCGGTCGGCGGCGGCGTACATCGCCTCGATGTCCTCGAAGCGGTCGCCGAGGCCGAGCGCGACGGCCTGGGTGCGCAGGTTGGAGAGCTGCCCGCCGGGGATCTCGTGGTGGTAGACGCGTCCGGTCGGGGAGGCCAGGCCGGCCTCGAAGGGGGCGTAGATCTTGCGGACGCCCTCCCAGTACGGCTCCAGGTCGCCGACGGCCTGGAGGTCGAGGCCGGTGGGCCGCTCGGAGTGGTCGGTCGCGGCGACGATCGCGGACAGCGAGGGCTGCGAGGTCGTGCCCGCCATGGAGGCAACGGCGCCGTCGACGGCGTCCGCGCCGGCCTGGATCGCGGCCAGGTAGGTGGCGAGCTGGCCGCCGGCGGTGTCGTGGGTGTGCAGGTGCACCGGCAGGTCGAACTCACGGCGCAGCGCGGAGACGAGCTTCGCGGCGGCCGGGGCGCGCAGCAGGCCCGCCATGTCCTTGACGGCCAGCACATGGGCGCCCGCGTCGACGATCTGCTCGGCCAGGCGGAGGTAGTAGTCGAGGGTGTAGAGCCGCTCGTTCGGGTCGGAGAGGTCGGAGGTGTAGCAGAGGGCGACCTCGGCGACGGCCGTGCCCGTCTCCCGTACGGCGTCGATGGCGGGCCGCATCTGGCCGACGTCGTTGAGCGCGTCGAAGATGCGGAAGATGTCGATGCCGGTGGCGGCGGCCTCCTGCACGAAGGCGTCGGTCACCTCGGTCGGGTAGGGCGTGTAGCCGACGGTGTTGCGGCCGCGCAGCAGCATCTGGAGACAGATGTTGGGGACGGCCTCGCGCAGGGCCGCCAGCCGCTCCCACGGGTCCTCGGCGAGGAAGCGCAGGGCGACGTCGTAGGTGGCGCCGCCCCAGCACTCCAGCGACAGCAGCTGGGGCAGGGTCCGGGCGACCAGCGGGGCGGAGGCGAGGAGGTCCTTGGTGCGGACGCGGGTGGCCAGCAGGGACTGGTGGGCGTCGCGGAAGGTGGTGTCGGTGACGCCGATGGTGGGTGACTCGCGCAACTGGCGGGCGAAGCCCTCGGGCCCGAGGTGGACCAGGCGCTGGCGGGAACCCGCGGGCGGCTCGGTGTCGGGCAGCGACGGCAGCTTGGTGACCGGGTCGATCAGCTCGGGCCGCTCACCGTGCGGCTTGTTCACCGTGACGTCGGCGAGGTAGGTCAGCAGCTTGGTGCCGCGGTCGGCCGAGGAGCGTGCGGTGAGCAGGTGCGGGCGCTGTTCGATGAACGACGTCGTGACGCGTCCGCCCTGGAAGTCCGGGTCGTCCAGGACGGCCTGGAGGAACGGGATGTTGGTGGACACACCCCGGATCCGGAACTCGGCCACGGCACGCCGGGCCCGCTTGATCGCGGTCTCGAAGTCCCGGCCCCGGCAGGTCAGTTTGACCAGCATCGAGTCGAAGTGCGCGCTGATCTCCGTACCCGCGTGGGTGGTGCCGCCGTCGAGGCGGATGCCGGAGCCGCCGGGCGAGCGGTAGGCGCTGATGCGGCCGGTGTCGGGACGGAAGCCGTTGGCGGGGTCCTCGGTGGTGATCCGGCACTGGAGGGCGGCGCCGTGCAGGGTGACGGTCTCCTGGGACAGGCCGAGGTCGGCCAGGCTCTCGCCGGCGGCGATGCGCAGCTGGGCCTGGACGAGGTCGACGTCGGTGACCTCCTCGGTCACCGTGTGCTCGACCTGGATGCGCGGGTTCATCTCGATGAAGACGTGGTTGCCCGCGGGGTCGAGGAGGAACTCGACGGTACCGGCGTTGCGGTAGCCGATCTGCCGGGCGAAGCGCACCGCGTCGGCGCAGATGCGGTCGCGCAGCTCCGGGGCGAGGTTGGGCGCGGGGGCCAGCTCGATCACCTTCTGGTGACGGCGCTGGACCGAGCAGTCGCGCTCGAAGAGGTGGATGACGTTGCCCTCGCCGTCGGCGAGGATCTGCACCTCGATGTGGCGCGGGTCGACGACGGCCTTCTCCAGGAAGACGGTCGGGTCACCGAAGGCGGACGCGGCCTCACGGGAGGCCGCCTCGATGGACTCGCGCAGCACGGCGGGGTCCTCGACGCGGCGCATGCCTCGTCCACCGCCTCCGGCAACCGCCTTGACGAACAGGGGGAAGCCGACCTCCTCGGCCGCCCTGACCAGTTCGTCGACGTCGTTGGAGGGCTCGGACGAGCCGAGCACGGGCACGCCCGCGGCGCGGGCCGCCGCGACGGCGCTCGCCTTGTTCCCGGTCAGTTCGAGGGTGCGCGCGTCGGGACCGACGAACGTGATGCCCGCCTCCTCGCAGGCACGCGCGAGTTCGGGGTTCTCGGAGAGGAACCCGTAGCCCGGGTAGACGGCGTCGGCGCCCGCCCGGCGCGCGGCGCCGACGATCTCCTCGACGGAGAGATAGGCGCGCACCGGGTGCCCTTGTTCGCCGATCTCGTAGGCCTCGTCGGCCTTCTGCCGGTGGAGTGAGTTGCGGTCCTCGTGCGGGAAGACCGCGACCGTGCGCGCGCCCAGCTCATAGCCGGCGCGAAACGCACGGATCGCGATCTCACCACGGTTGGCGACCAGCACCTTGCGGAACATCCGGGACCCCTTCAGCCTGGCGGTGACGAGGACCATCGTGTCGGTGCGTGACCGGGTTGGCCATGTGAGTCGGGCCACTCGGCGCATGTCTCGCTCGATCGGACCGTGCCCGACTACATTTGACGGCGTTCGACGGCGTTCGACGCCCGGTCAGGCCGCCGTCGCCGCCGCGGCGGCCCGTCCCGCCTGGCGTCCGGAGAACAGGCAGCCGCCGAGGAACGTGCCCTCGAGGGAGCGGTAGCCGTGGATTCCGCCGCCGCCGAAGCCGGCGACCTCTCCGGCCGCGTACAGACCGGGCACGGGGTTCCCGGTCGCGTTCAGGACCCGGCCGAAGAGGTCGGTCTGGAGGCCGCCGAGGGTCTTGCGGGTGAGGACGTTGAGGCGTACGGCGATCAGCGGGCCCGCGCTCGAGTCGAGGATCCGGTGGATGGCGGCCGTCCGGCTGAGTGAGTCGCCGGTGTAGTTCAGGGCGTTGCGGATGCCCATGACCTGGACGTCCTTGGTGTACGCGTTGTCGATCTCCCGGTCCCGGGCCTCGATCTGCCGCTTGAGGTCGGCGAGGTCGATGAGGGAGGTGCCGGTCAGCTTGTTCATGCCGGCGACGAGGTCGGTGAGCGTCGAGGCGACGACGAAGTCCTCGCCCTTGTTCTTGAACTTCTCGATCGGCTCGGGGGTCTGCCAGATCCGGGACAGCAGCTGCCAGACGTTCTTGTCGGTGAGGTCGGGGTTCTGCTCGGAGCCGGAGAGCGCGAACTCCTTGGCGATGATCTTCTGGGTGGTGACGAACCAGGAGTAGTCGTATCCCGAGTCGGTGATGGTCTTGAGGGTGTGCAGGGTGTCGTAGCCGGGGATGTCGGGCGTGTCGAACCGCTTGCCCGTCGCGTCGAACCACATCGAGGACGGGCCGGGGAGGATACGGATGCCGTGGCCGGGCCAGATCGGGTCGTAGTTGCGCAGGCCCTCGGTGTAGTGCCACATGCGGTCGGGGTTGACGATGCGCCCGCCGGCCTTCTCGGTGATGCCCAGCATGCGGCCGTCGACGTGCGCGGGAACGCCCGTGACCATGAACTTCGGCGGGGTGCCCATCCGGGCGGGCCAGTTCTGCCGGACCAGGTCGTGGTTGGCGCCGATGCCGCCGGAGGTGACGACGACGACCGGGGCGCGCAGTTCGAAGTCGCCGACGACCGTGCGGGAGCTGGGCTTGCCGCGGGCCACGCCGCTGGGCTCCAGGACGGCTCCGCGGACGCCGGTGACGACTCCCCCGGTGGTGACGATCTCGTCCACCCGGTGCCGGAACCTGAAGGTCACCTTGTTGTCGGCGACCGCGGCCCTGACCTTCTTCTCGAACGGCTCGACGACCGCCGGTCCGGTGCCCCAGGTGACGTGGAAGCGGGGTACGGAGTTGCCGTGTCCGGTGGCGAGACCGCCGCCGCGCTCCGCCCAGCCGACGATCGGGAACCACTGGACGCCGAGCCCGGAGAGCCAGGACCGCTTCTCGCCGGACGCGAACTCGACGTACGCCTTGGCCCACTGGTAGGCCCAGTGGTCCTGGCCCTTCGGGTCGTCGACGCCCCGGTCGAAGCCGGCCGTGCCCTGCCAGTCCTGCCAGGCCAGGTCGTAGGTGTCCTTGACGCCCATCAGGCGCTGTTCGTCGGAGTTGACGAAGAACAGGCCGCCGAAGGACCAGAACGCCTGGCCGCCGATGCTCGCCTCGGGCTCCTGGTCGAGGAGGAGCACCTTGCGTCCGGCCGCGGCGAGTTCGGCGGTGGCGACGAGCCCGGCGAGTCCGTGGCCGACGACGATCGCGTCGGCGTCCTGCGTGGCGCCGGACGCGGGGAGGGCCTGCGCGGCGAGGGTCGCGCCCGCGAGGACTCCGCCCGCCACGGTCAGGGCGTGGCGGCGGGTGATTCCATCGGCTTCGGGGGTGTCCATGAGCGGCCCTCCTGGAGGCTTCGCGGGGGCGGTGCCTGGACCGTGCGGGGAAAGCCGTGGCCGGTCCATGGGTGGCGTGACGTGGGGGTGTTCCTGCGACAGCTGCGCTGTTACCGTCGGTAGCCCAACAGGAAACCAGGTCGTCACACGGCTCCGGTAGTGCGCGGGCGTCAACGTGAGCGCCGTTCGCTTGTGCCTCGGCGACAGCGTCCGGGCGGAGGGGGGACCATGACCGTCGTCCACGGACCGGAGCCGGTCGCCAGGGTCCTGCGGGACATGGCCGCCGACGTCGAGGTGTGCGTCGAGCTCGTGCACGCCGCCCGCAGCCGCTCCCCCGAACTGTCCCGGCTGACCGAGGAGGCGACGCGGTCGCATGTGACGGCGATGCTCCGCGCGGCCGACCCCTGGTTCACCGCGCCGGAACGGACCGGGTCGGTCGACGATCAGGACTTCACGGCCGCCCTCCTGCTGGGCGCCGACCGTGCCGTGCAGGGCGTGCCGATGACGGTCGTCCTGCGGGGCGTGCACGCGGCGCTGGCCCGGGCGGCGGAGATCGTCGTGGACCGCTGCCGTTCGGCGGGGGTCTCGGACCGGGCACTGCTGTCGGTCGTCCTGCGGCTCCAGGAGTACGGCGCGGCGATGGAACGGCAGGTGATCCACGGCTACCGCGCCGCCGAGCACGAGTCGCCAGGCACGCCGGGCGCCGTCCGCACCCGGCTGCTGCGCCAGGCGCTGCTCGGCGAAGTCCCTCCGCGCAAGGAGGAGTTGGCGCGTGCCGGGGTCCGGGCGGACGCCGCCGGGCGCTACCACTGTCTGGTCGCCGCTCCGACGCCCGCACCCGCGCGGGCGGTGCGCTCGCCGCACGCGGTGACCGTGCCGCTCGACGGCCGCACGGCCGGGCTGTGCCCGCGTCCACCGCAGGCCGACGAGGTCGATCCCGAGGCGCTCGTCGTGGTCGCGCCCGCCGCTCCCCTGCCGGAGCTGCCCGCGCTGTACCGGCTGTGCGTGCGCGCCGTGGATCTCGGCCGGCAGCACGGCCTGCACGGGCTGTACGACGTCACGGACTTCGCCGCCCGGATCGCGCTGGCCGAACAGCCCTCGCTGGGCGCCCTGCTGAGCCGCCGGCTGCTCGGCTCGCTTGACCCGGCGGATCCCTTCCACCATCAACTCGCCGTTACCGCGCTGGCGTTCCTGGACAACGGGCGTCGGCTCGACCAGACCGCGGCGGCGCTGTTCACCCATCCCAACACCGTCCGCTACCGGCTCGGCCGACTCCGGCAGATCACCTCCACGTCCCTCGCGGACGGCGACGGCCCGCCGGCCGCCCTGCACTGGTGGTGGGCTCTCACCGCCTGGCTGGAGTCGTCAACACGGCGCTGAGCCAAGGCCCTTGCGGGCCGCCCTCTTGCGTTCGACCTGTCGGACATTGTTCGAGAACTCTTGACGCGGCCATGTACACCGTTTGACACTCTCGCAACATCACGTCACACGGTTGAAACGGCGGTCCCCCATGACGCACAGACATCGACCCGGCGACCGTGCGAGACGGGGGGCCGGACGACTGGCCGCACTGACCGCCGTGTCCCTGCTCGTCGGCCTCGTCGGGGCGGCGGCCCCCGTCCAGGCCGACGAGGCCGCCGACATCACCGACGGTCTGGCCCTCTGGTACAAGCTCGACGCCACGTCCGGCACCACGGTCACCGACGCCTCCGGTCACGGCCGCGACGGCACGGTGGCGGGCACCGCCGGCTGGTCGTCCACCGGCCAGGGCCTCGCCTTCAACGGCTCGGACACCTACGTCAAGGTGCCGAACGACGTGCTGAAGGGCATGGACGCGATCAGCGTCGCCATGGACGTGCGGATCGACGCCGCCCAGTCCACGCCGTACTTCCTGTACGGCTTCGGCAACTCCAGCGGCAGCAACGGCAACGGTTACCTGTTCACCACGGGCAACTCCCTGCGCACCTCGATCGCCACCGGCAACTGGTCGACGGAGCAGACCACCAAGCCCGCCGACTCCCACAACCTGACTCGCTCGGTGTGGAAGCACCTCACCTACACGCAGTCCGGCACCACCGGTGTGCTGTACGAGGACGGCGTCGAGGTCGCCCGCAACACGTCGGTCACCATCACGCCCGGCGCCATCGGCTCCGGCGTCACCACCGCCAACTACCTCGGCAAGTCGGTGTACTCGGGCGACAAGCTCTTCAAGGGCGACATCCGCGACTTCCGGGTGTACGACCACGCGCTGCCCGCCTCCGACGTGGAACAGCTCGCCCTTCCCGTGGCCACGCAGGGCGTCGCCGACGACAAGGCCGCCCTGAGCCTCGGGGACACCGGTGCCGTCATCGCCGACCTGGACCTGCCGAAGACCGGCACCGCCGGCGGCGCCACCATCAGCTGGGCCAGCGACGACACCGCCCTGGTGTCGGACACCGGCAAGGTGACCCGTCCCGCCGCGGGCGAGCCGGACGGCCACGCCACGCTCACCGCCACCCTCAGGAAGGGGACGGTCACCGCGACCAAGTCGTTCGACGTCACGGTCCTCGCCGCGTTCGACGACACGACCGCCGCCCGGCAGGCCGCCGACGCCCTCGCGGTCCACAACCTCGACGACGTACGCGGCAACCTCAGCCTCCCGGCGACCGGTTCCTACGGCACCGACGTCACCTGGGCCTCCGCGCGAGCGGACGTCGTCTCGGCCGACGGCGTGGTCCACCGTCCCGCGCACGGCACCGGCGCCACCACCGTCGACCTGACCGCGACCGTCACCAAGGGCGAGGCGAAGGCGACCCGCGTGTTCACCGCGAAGGTCCCCGAACTCCCCGTGAAGGAAGCCCTCAAGGGCTACATGTTCAGCTACTTCACCGGCGAGGGCACGTCCGACGGCGAGCAGCTCTACGCCGCGCTCAGCAAGGGCAACGACCCGCTGAAGTGGCGGGAGCTGAACAACGAGCAGCCGGTGCTGACCTCCACCCTCGGCGAGCAGGGCCTGCGCGACCCGTTCATCATCCGCTCCCCCGAGGGCGACAAGTTCTACCAGATCGCCACCGACCTCAGGATCTACGGCAACGGCGACTGGGACGCCGCCCAGCGCACCGGCAGCAAGTCCGTCATGGTCTGGGAGTCCACCGACCTGGTCCACTGGACGGACCAGCGCCTGGTGAAGGTCTCCCCCGACAGCGCCGGCAACACCTGGGCGCCCGAGGCGTACTACGACGCCGGCCTCGGCGAGTACGTGGTCTTCTGGGCGTCGAAGCTGTACGACAACGCGGCGCACTCCGGCGACACGTACAACCGGATGATGTACGCCACGACCCGCGACTTCTACACGTTCAGCGAGCCCAAGGTGTGGATCGACCGCGGCTACTCGGTCATCGACTCCACGGTGATCCAGCACGACGGCACGTACTTCCGGCTGTCGAAGGACGAGCGCAACAACTCCTCCTCCACCCCCAACAGCAAGTTCATCTTCGAGGAGAAGAGCGACTCGCTGCTGAACCTCTCCTGGGACGCGGTCGCCGAGGGCATCGGCAAGGGCGCGATGAACGCGGCCGAGGGACCGCTGGTGTTCAAGTCCAACACCGAGGAGAAGTGGTACGCCTTCCTCGACGAGTTCGGCGGCCGCGGCTACCTTCCGTTCGAGACCACGGACCTCGCCTCCGGCGTCTGGACCCCGTCCACCGGCTACGATCTGCCGGCCAAGCCCCGCCACGGCACCGTCCTGCCGGTCACCCAGGCCGAGTACGACCGGCTGCTGCGCGCCTACCAGCCGGACCAGCTGGTCGAGAGCGTCGAGGACGTGTCGGTGAAGACACGGATCGGCCAGGCCCCGGTACTGCCTGCGACCGTGATCGCCGACTACGCCGACGGGGTCGCGCGCCCGGTGGCCGTGGCCTGGGACGACGTCCCGGCCTCGGCCTACGCACAGGCCGGCACGTTCACCGTGACCGGTAGCCTGCCCGACGGCGCCGCGCTGCCCGTCCGGGCCCGCGTGACCGTCTCCGAGGAGGGCGCCGACGTGCCCGCCGACCTGCTGCTGCACTACGGCTTCGACGAGACCTCCGGCAACATCGCCGTCGACTCCAGTGGCCACGGCAACCACGGCACCTACGTCCGCACGCCCGAGTTCGGGACCGGTGTGGACGGCGGCTCGTTCAAGATGTCCGGCGACTCCGCGACCTCCCCGTACGTCAAGATCCCGAACGGCGTGCTGAAGGGCGCCGACAGCGTCACCGTGTCCACGTACGCCAAGTGGAAGGGCGGCTCGTCCTTCCAGTGGCTGTTCGGGCTCGGCCCCGACAGCGACAAGTACCTCTTCGCCACCCCCTCCAACGGCGGCTCCAGCCTGTACTCGGCCATCACGAAGGCCAGTTGGTCGGCGGAGTCGAAGCTGACGGCCGGCTCGCAGCTCACCCCCGGCGAGTGGCGGCACGTCACGGTCACCCTCGACGGGTCGACCGGCACGATGGTGCTCTACGTCGACGGCGTCGAGGCGGCCCGCACGACGACCACGGTGAAGCCCTCCGACCTGTATGACGCGAACAAGGACCACAGCGGCTACATCGGGCGTTCCCTGTACGCGGCCGACCCGTACTTCGGCGGCGAGGTCGACGACTTCCGCGTCTACGACCGGGCCCTGTCGGCCGCGGAGGTCATGGAGCTCAGCGGCAACACCGCGGGCATCGCCAAGGCGACACACCCCGCGCTGAAGGTCGACGCCCTCCTGGACAACGCGAACAGCAAGGTCACGCTGCCGCTGAAGGAAGGCACCGATCTCACCGCGCTGGCACCGGAGTTCACCCTCGCCCACGGCGCGGCGATCAGCCCCGCCTCGGGCAGCGTGCACGACTTCAGCAAGCCGGTGACGTACGAGGTGACCGGCTCGGACGGCACCAAGCGCACCTGGACGGTGTCGGCACTGGTCATGAAGAGCCCGGTGCTGCCGGGTCTCAACGCCGACCCGAACATCGTGCGCTTCGGCGACACCTTCTACATGTACCCGACGACCGACGGCTTCGAGGGCTGGAGCGGTACGCAGTTCAAGGCGTACTCGTCGACCGACCTGGTGCACTGGACGGACCACGGGGTCATCCTCGACCTGGGGCCGGACGTGAACTGGGCGGACAGCAGGGCCTGGGCGCCGGCGATCGCCGAGAAGAACGGGAAGTACTACTTCTACTTCTGCGCCGACGCCAACATCGGTGTCGCCGTCTCCGACTCGCCCACCGGCCCGTTCACCGATGCCCTGGGCAAGCCGCTGCTGAAGGCCGGCCAGTACAGCGGCCAGATGATCGACCCGGCGGTCTTCACCGACGACGACGGCCGGTCGTACCTCTACTGGGGCAACGGCCACGCCTATGTCGTCCCGCTCGGCGACGACATGGTCTCCTTCGACGCCTCGAAGATCACCGACATCACCCCGAGCGGCTACAACGAGGGCAGCTTCGTCGTCAAGCGCAAGGGCACCTACTACTTCATGTGGTCGGAGAACGACACCCGGGACGAGAACTACCGCGTCGCCTACGCCACCGGCCCCTCGCCCACCGGCCCGTGGACCAAGCGCGGCGTGATCCTCGAGAAGGACCTCTCCCTCGGCATCAAGGGAACCGGCCACCACTCGGTCGTCCAGGTGCCGGGAACGGACGACTGGTACATCGCCTATCACCGCTTCGCCATCCCCGGCGGTGACGGCACCCACCGCGAAACCACCGTCGACAAGCTGGAGTTCGACGCGGACGGCCTGATCGAGAAGGTCGTGCCCACCCTCACGAGCATCGACCCGGTCACCATCGTCCACGCCGGTCCGGACGCCCAGGGCGTCGAGGGCGCCGCGATCGCCCTGACCGGCACGGTCTCCGGAGCGGGCGGCGCACGATGGACCGTCGAGAAGGGCGCGCCCTGCACGGTGAAGGACCCCGCGACCGCCCGCACCACGGTCACCTGCACCGACAACGGCACCTACACCATCACCCTCACCGGCGGCCGCAGCACCGACTCGGCCGTGGTGACCGTGACGAACGCGGCCCCCGCCATCACGTCCGGCACCGGCCCGACGGGCCCGGTGCCGGCCGGCCGCGGTACGGCCGTCACCGCCCGGTTCGGCGACCCGGGCACCGGTGACACCCACACCTGCGCGGTCGACTGGAAGGACGGCGGCAAGCCGACCACCGGCACGGTCACCTCGTCCGGCTGCCGTGCCGAGCACACCTACACCTCGGCGGGCATCCGCCGTCCGGTGATCACCGTCACCGACGACGACGGCGCCTCGGCGGCCACGACACTCCCCGAGCTGATCGTGTACGACCGGGCCGCCGGACCGGTGGTGGGCGCGGGCACCGTCGACCTCAAGGTCGGGCCGAAGCTGACCGGCCGGGCGTTCTTCTCGCTCACGGCCGGGTATCTGCCGGGGGCCACCGCCCCGGCCGGAGGGGTCACCTTCGACTTCAGGCCGGCCCGCCTGAAGTTCCGCTCCACCGCTTTCGACTGGCTTGCCGTCTCCGGCTCCACGGCCGTCCTCCAGGGTTCCGGCACGGTCAACGGCAAGAGCGGCTACGGCTTCCGCCTCACGACGACGGACAGCCCGGACACCTTCCTCATCAAGATCTGGAAGAAGTCCGGCGGGGAGGTGGTCTACAACAGTGGCACCCCGGCAAAGGTCAACGGCGTCCTCACGGTCGGCTACGGGCGCCGGTAGCACGGACGCCTGGCCCTGGATCCGGCCGGGCGGTTAAGGTCATGGGCCCCCTGTCCTCGACAGGGGGCCCACTCGTGACCTGGGGGAATTCGACGCATGCCGACACCCGAGCAGATCTGGGAGGACGCCGATCTCGCCACCCGGCGCCTGGCCGGAGTCGCCCTCAACCCCTCGGCTCCGCAGGACGTCCTGCTGCACCTGCTGGCCGAGGCGCCGCTCGCCGTACGGATGGTGCTGTGCCGGGACCGCGTCCTGCCCGAGGCGGTCGTGGACGCCGTCATCGAACATCCCGACCACCGCACCCGCAGCTTCTTCGCCCGCAATCCTCACGTCGACCCGGCCCAGCGAGTGCGGCTGGTGGACGATCCGCACTGGTTCGTGCACGCCCATCTCGCCGACGCCCCCCGGGTGACCGCCCCCGCCGAGCCCCGGCCGCTGCCCGACGACGCCGTCGTCCGCATGATGAACACCTTCGATCCGGAGCACCTGGGCGGCACCTTCTACCGGCAGTTCTCCCTCACGCTGCGCCGCTCCATGGCCACGCATCCGGACGCGAAGGTCCGCGCCTGGGGGGTCGGCATGTGGGGATGGCAGGACCCGAAGACGCGGGCCGCACTGCTGACGGACCCCGACGACGAGGTGCGACGGCGGGCGCAGGACCGGCTGCGCCACGAGGATCCGGTGTGGGTGGAGAGCATGCTGCCCGACCGGTCCTGCCACGCCCGCACCGGCGCACTGCTCCACGACGCTCTCAGCAGGGCCGTCGTGGACAGCGTCCTCACCGCTCCGGCCGGTCCCGAGGACCGGCGGATGATCGCGGGCAACCCGAGTCTCCCGCCCGACGTCGTGGCCTTGCTGGCCGCCGATCCCGACCCGGAGGTCCGGTGGTGCATCGCGCGCCGCACGGACCTCGGCCCGGTCGAACGCCGCGCGCTGGTCTCCGATCCCGAACCCGACGTACGCCGGACGGTCGCCCGCCACCGCGACCTCGACCACGTCGAGCTCCGCGCCCTCGCGGCCGATCCCGACCCGGGGGTCCGGCTGTCCGTCTCCCTCCACCCGGCGTGGACCGAGGAGGAACGGGCCGCGATCGACTACGAGGTCCCCCTGGACGAGCCGTTCTGCTACTACCCCGAGCGATTGTTCCCCCGGGACCCCGAGGCCGTCAGCCGGGACGCGCTCTCCGGTCACCCGATGCTGCGCAGGAAGGCGGCGCGAGAGCGCACCCTTCCGCCCGACCTTGTGGCCCGGCTGGCCGCCGACGACGACCTCGGCGTCCGCGTCCTGCTGGCCCAGAACCAACCGGACGTCCCGGCGGCCCTCCTGCTGCGCAGTTTCCTGGAGTACACCGGGCCCGAGCGCGCGCATCTGGTCACCCGGCCCCACTTCCCGACACACGGGCTCGCCGTCCACGCGGGCGACGAGGACCCCGCCGTCCGGACCCTCGCCGCCCGCGACCCCGGGACCGCGCCGGCCACCGTGGCACGGCTCACCCGGGACCCCGAACCCGCCGTCCGGGCGGCGTTCGCCCGCCACCCGAATCTGCCGCCCTCCCTGCTGGAGCAGCTCCTCGACGACGAGGAACTCGCCCATCACGCCGCCGCCAACCCGGCCCTGGCCGAGAGCACCCTCCGCGCCCTGGTGAGAGCTCTGCCGGTCAGCTGACGGCCTGCAGCGCCTCCAACGCCCGCGCGGTCTGCGGATACCGGGCGAGCAGGGCCGCTGCGGACGACCCGACAGCGGGGCCCTCCCACATCCCGTCGCAGCCCAGCAGGGCCGCCAGCGCGTCGCAGGTCGCGGGGTGCGCGGCGAGGAGCGGCAGACCGCCCGCGGTGCTGGCCGCCGACTCCACCGGTAGGCGTGACGGTCCCTGCGGGAGGCGCCATGGCGGTACCCAGGTGTCCAGCTCCGTGAGCCGGGCGGGGAAGAGCCGGCCCGCCTCGCGGATCAGCAGCGGGGCCTGTTCGGCGCCACCGGCCCGCAGGGTGCCGATGAGGGTCGGCAGCCAGGGCAGCAGCACCGAGTCCGGGAGCCGGGCGAACGCGTTCGACACGGCCTCGACGACGAAGTCGGCCAGGCCCGGCACCGGTTCCAGGGCGTGCACGAACCCGCTGAGATAGCGCGGATAGGCGGGCACCACCAGCGGGTTGCCGAGCAGCTCCGCACAACGCTCCCGCAGGGCCGTCCTCGGCAGGGTGCCCAGGTGGGTCTGCGCCGCCCACAGCAGGGCCGTGCGGGACGGCTCGGTCGGGTGGGACTGGGCGAGGGCGAGTTCGAGTTGGGTGCGGTCGCAGCCCAGGGACAGCGCCAGGCCCTCCATGCCGAACAGGAAGCCCAGCATCGCCGCGACCTGGCGGACGGTCGCGTCGTCGTCGGTGAACGCCGTCGGCAGCAGGGTGCAGTAGTGCGCGTAGCCGGTCTTGACGAAGGACTCGATCCAGGGCGGGAGCACCGGTTCGGCGGTCCGGTAGTAGGCCAGCAGCCGGCGCACACGGCGCAGCACCTCCGGCGCCCCGTCGACGCTGCGCTCCCTCGCCAGGACCTCCAGGGCCCGGGTGCCGAGCTCGTCGGCGAGACGGCGGCTGCGCAGGTAGAGCGTGGCGTCCTCGACGGCCTCCAGGACCTGCGCCGCCGTCGCCTGCGAGGCGTACGCGGCGCGCCGCAGCCGCTGTTCGAGAACCTGCTCGATGCTGACACCCTCGTAGCCCAGCTCGATGAGGGCGCGCTGGTGGGTGCCCAGGGCCAGGTCCCAGGACTCCTGGATGGGGTGTTCGCCGAGGCGGCGTTCGCCCATGATGGGCCGGGCCGCGCCCTGCGGCAGCAGGCGGCGCAGCATCCACAACAGGTCGGAGCAGCGCGCCAGTTCCGGCCGCGAGGCGATGTCCAGCAACGCGCGCTGCACTCCGCGCTGCTGGAGCCTCAGGTCCAGCGGTGCGAGCCGGTCGTGCACGTCACGGGCCAGCGGCGGCAGCGCGTCGTAGCCGACCTGGCCGACGCGGTCGCCGCCCATCATGATCTCGACCAGCCGGGCCACGTCCCGCCGGCCCGGTACGGCGTCCTTCTCGATGCAGGTGACGGCCGCGTCCTGGAAGTCGTACGGCGTCGGCTTGGCGCGGTCGCGCATCCCGGCCAGCAGGATCGACGTCTCGAAGACGGCGATGGCGTCGGCGGTGGAGGCGAGGTACCCGTTACGACGGGCGGCCCGCACGATCTCCACGGACCAGCCGAGCAGTTCGGCCTCGTCGAGGGCGTCGAGGGCGGGCGGCCGCTGGAGGAAACCCGTGAGCCGGTCGGCGGCCGGGCCGGCCGGCACGGGGGCCGCCGGGGCGAGGGCCTTCCTCGGCTTCGTGCTCCTCCTCGTGCCCGCCTGGCCCTCCAGGCGGAACGGGCGGACGCCGGTGCGCCTGACGTTCTTCGCCCATTCCGTCGCGGCGATGGACACCGAGCCCGCGGCCAGTCCGAACTGCGCCTCGATCGCGCCGTGGCTCGACGGGATCAGGCCGTGCCGCCACTTGGTGCCGCTCGGCGGGCTGATGGTGAAGGTGTCGCTGCCGTGCACCCCGAACTCCGCGACACGGCTGGCCGCGTGGAAGGCACCGCAGACGTAGAGGCAGTCGGCGGGGTCGGTGCCGGTGGCGGCGAGGTGCTCGCGCATCCGCGTCCACATGTACCGCTCGCGGTCCTCGTCCACCCGTACCTTGCGGGGGTCGCCGGGGGCGAGACGCCGGAAGAGGCTGCCGATGAGCAGCATCACCTGGCGGTAGGTGTCGTGGTCGCTGTCGCCGAGAGGCAGTTCGACGTACTGGTGCCACCACTCCGACCAGTGCCGGACCCGGCCGTGGCGGAGCAGGTGCTCCTCCAGCTCGGCGAAGCGCGGGCGCAGGTCGCCGATCTCCACGCCGACGGCGTCGCCGTGCAGGGCGGTCTGCTCCGCCGCCTCGGGCGCGTCGGGATCGCCGTCGCTGTCACCTTCGCCGTCGGGTCCGGTCTCCCACTGGAAGACGTGGTCCGAGGAGCGGTCGACGAGGACGAGTTCGACGCCCGGGGTGTCGAGCGCGTAGGCGATGGCCTGGTACTCGGCGGAGGCCTCGGTGACCGGGGCGACCACCGAGAGCGGCGCCCAGTCGGCCGGGAAGCCCTCGATCTCGCTCGCGAAGGACTGGACGGCCACCGGCAGACGGCAGTTGCGCAGCTCGCTGAGGAGGGGTGCCATGTCCTCGCACAGCTCGAGGTAGACGGTCCTCGGCTGCTTCTCGCGGAGCCGGCGGGCCATGGCGATGGCCGAGGCCGGCGAGTGGTGGCAGACGGGAAAGATCTCCAGGGGTTCGCTCACCGCGCGCTCGACGTCGTCGACGATGCCCCGCAGGATGCCCTCCAGCGCCGCGGGCCCGTCGGCGAACGTGGTGGCGGCGTCCTGGAGCTGGGTGCGCAGGGCGGTGAACGTGCCCTCGGGGGTCGCGGTCACGACAGGGTCGCGATCGCGTCGCGGCCGCCCTCGAGGAACTCCGGCCAGGAGCCCCCTTCTTCCTTGCTGCGCGGTTCGACGACGCCGTGCAGGTACTTGTTGAGGATGGCGAGGTCCTCCGGCGCGCGCCGGGCCAGGGAACCGACGAGGGAGGAGGCGAGGGTGTGGGCGGTGAGGGCGCGTTCGCCGAAGAAGTTGCTGTGCAGGATGGCGTCCTCGAGGACACCGATCTGCTCGGCCGTGGACAGGGCGGACTCCAGCTTCTCGTCGTCGCTGCCGGCGGCGGCCGACGAGGCCCGCAGGTCGGCGAAGCTGCGCAGCAGCACGTCCAGCAGGGTCGGCGGGACGTCGAGTTCGATCCGGTGGCGGCGCAGCAGTTCCTCGGTGCGGAAGCGGACGATCTCCGCCTCGCTCTTCTTGTTCGTCACCACGGGGATCCGCACGAAGTTGAAGCGGCGCTTGAGTGCGGAGGAGAGGTCGTTGACGCCCCGGTCCCGGCTGTTGGCGGTGGCGATGACGGAGAAGCCGGGCCTGGCGAACACGATGTTGTCGCTGTCCTGGTCGCTGCCCAGTTCAGGGACCGAGATGTACTTCTCGGAGAGGATCGAGATCAGCGCGTCCTGGACATCGCTGGTGGAGCGGGTGAGCTCCTCGAAGCGGCCGATCGCGCCGGTCTCCATCGCGGTCATGATCGGCGAGGGGATCATCGACTCGCGTGACTGGCCCTTGGCGATGACCATCGAGACGTTCCACGAGTACTTGATGTGGTCCTCGGTGGTGCCCGCGGTGCCCTGCACGACCAGCGTGGAGTTGCGGGAGATCGCGGCGGACAGCAGCTCGGCCAGCCAGCTCTTTCCGGTGCCGGGGTCTCCGATGAGGAGCAGGCCCCGGTCGGAGGCGAGGGTGACGATGGAGCGCTCGACGAAGCTGCGGTCGCCGAACCACTTCGGGGCGATCTCCCGGTCGAGGCCGTCGGCGCGCTCGGAACCCAGGACGAACAGGCGGACCATCTTCGGGGACAGCCGCCAGGAGAACGGTTTGGGGTTGTCGTCGATCGACTCCAGCCAGTCGAGTTCCTCCGCGTACTTGAGCTCGGCGGGGGCGCGCAGCAGGTCGGTCATCGAGGGCCTTTCCAGGAGATGCGTGGGTCGAGAGGCGGGTGGATCAGGTGAGGAACGTCTTGAGTTCGTGGACGAGCTTGTCGATGTGACCGGAGATGACCGGCGTGCCGAGGGTCTTGAACCGCTCCCGGAACCAGGGGTTGACCTCCTGCCGGCCGGAGCTGGTCACCGAGCCGACGGGGATGAACTTCACGCCGGAGCGGTGGACTTCCTCGATGCCCTCGAACAGCGGCTGGGAGCGGTCGAACTCGTAGAAGTCGGAGATCCACACCAGCACGGTGTTCTTGGGCTCGGCGATCTTCGGGCGGGCCATGGCCATGGCCACGGGGCCGTCGTTGCCGCCGCCCAGCTTGGTCCGCAGCAGCACCTCGAACGGCTCGTTCACCCAGGGGGTGAGGTCGATGGCGCGGGTGTCGTACGCGATGAGGTGTACGTCGACCTTGGGCAGTCCGGCGAAGATCGACGCCAGGATGGTGCAGTTGACCATGGAGTCGACCATCGAGCCCGACTGGTCCACGACCACGATGAGCCGCTGCGGGGTCGTCCTGCGGGCGGTGTGGCGGTAGTAGAGGCGGTCGACGTAGAGGCGTTCCTCCTCGGGGCTGTAGTTGGTGAGGTTCTTCCAGATCGTGCGGTCGAGGTCGAGGTTGCGGTACACCCGTTTGGGCGGGACCGAGCGGTCGAGCGCGCCGACCGTGGTCTTCTCCACCTGGGTGCGCAGCACTTCGGCGACCTCGTCGACGAAGCGGCGGATCAGCGACTTGGCGTTGGCGAGGGCGACCCCGGAGAGGTTGCTCTTGTCGCGCAGCAACTGCTCGATCAGCGACATGCTCGGGGTGAGCCTCGCGGCGAGCTCGGGGTCGGCGAGCACTTCGCGCAGATGCATGCGCCGGACGAGGTCCGCTTCGATGGCGCCGAGTTCCGGGCCCAGACCGGGGACGAGCCCGCCGGTGTCGGGTGTCGTGCCGCGACCGGCGCGCAACTCGCCCGGCCGGCTGCCGAGGGCGCGCTCCAGCCAGCCGGCGTCGCTCTGCCAGCGGGACAGCTGTCCGGCGCTGACGGCACCCGAGCCGGTGGAGAAGACGTTCAGCAGCACCTTGGACACGAGTGCCGCGCGCCGCACTTCCGCCGCACGATCACGCACGCTCTCGTCGACCGTAGCCTCGGTGTCGGTGTCGGTGTCGGTGTCAGTGCCGGGGGCCTGGTCGGCGTCGGCGTCGGGAACCATCAACCCGTCGAATTCCGCCGCCAGTTCGGGGTGGCGCTGGACGATCGAGTCGACGGAGGTCTGCGGGTCCAGCAGCGCGGGCGGCAGGCCGATGTCCTCGACGACGGCGAGGCTCGCCGATTCCAGGCCGGCCTGCTCCTCGGGGTCGAAGAGGCGGGCCAGCAGCCGCCAGTAGAGGACCTGACGGCGGTTGTCGTCGGGAACGGATTCCGGCATGGGGTCGCTCATGTACGCAGCAGCCTTCCCGCTCGCTCGCGCAAGACGGTCACGGCGTCGGTGGCCGCCTTCTCTGCCCGGACGCCGGCCTTGTCGGTGGTGCCGCCGGCCCACGCTCCCGCGTGCAGGGCGACGGCCTTCCTGCGCACCGTGGTCTCCACCGCGAGCGGCTGGAGACGGAAGCCGCCGCCGTCCCAGCGCAGCAGGCCCACGCAGGCACGGGAGGCCGCGACGGCCTCGGGCGTGAGCGGGCTCGCGGTCGGGATGCGGTCGGTGTCGACGGGGAGCGGGCGTCCGGCGACGGTGAAGGTGAGCGTGTCGCCCTCCTGTCCGCTGTCGTAGCCCTCCAGGAAGACCGGCTCGGCGATGCGCGCGGGGTGGCGGTCCAGGGGTGCGGTGGGCAGGGCGGTGGCGGTCGGCAGGACGACCCGTGCGGTGGCGAGGGCATCGGCGGGCTCGCCCGCACTGGCCCGGGTGTCGTCCCAGATGAGGTCGCCCTCGTCGGTGAGGGGCATGGCGTCGAGGTCCATCGCCCGGCCCTCGCCGAGGGCGGTGAGCAGCGACAGGTGGGGCCGCAGCAGCTGCCAGACGCCCGCCGCGACGACGGTGTCCGGCTTGGGCACAGACACGCTCGCACGGACCAGCCGGGGTGCGGTGCCGTCGGCGGGTTCGAACACCGCGTGGACCTGGGCCTGCGCGGCGGTGGCGTGTTCGTGCAGGTCGAGGCCGAGCGGCAGCAGACGGCCGGTGGCGGCCGTGGCGGCGGGCCGGTCGGCGGCGCCGGGCATGGTCAGCAGCAGGGCGCGGGACCACAGGTCGCCCCAGCGGCGCGTGGGGATCCTGTCCAGGGCCGATCCGGGGCAGGAGGCGGCGAGTTCGGCGGCGAATCCGTCGAGCAGGGTGGCCAGCCGGCGCAGCTCGGGGTCGGGCAGCATCGCGGAGACGATGGGCGCGGCTCCGCCGGCCAGCTCGTGGTCGATGCCCTGCCAGCCGGTGCGCGCCAGGTCCGACAGCCAGGTGCGGGCGGCCGCCAGCAGGTTGACCGTCGGCCGTGCGGCGGGGGTTGCCTCGGCCGTCCGTTCCTCGCGCGTGCGGCCGGTCACCTCGTCGACGCCGACCGTGAGGGCGTCGTGCACAGCGCCGAACAGGGCCGTGCGGGCGGCGGCGAGGGTGACGTAGTGGTCCTCGCTCGCGGCTCCGGTCGCGGCCTTCGCGGCGGCCTCGGCGACCCGGGCGGCCGGCGGACTGCCGGCGACGGCGCGGGCGAGCACGGTGAGATCGTCCACCTGCTCGGGCCGGGGCCGCAGTAGGCCGGCGACCAGGGTCCGGTCGAAGGCGTCGACCGCCGCCAGGGCGTCGTCGAGTCCCTCGACGGGTGCGGTGAGCAGGTCGGCTTCCTCCCCCACGGCCGTGCCGCGCTCGCCGCGGGGTGCCTGCGGGGCGTTGGTCGCCCGGGTCGGCGGGAACCACTGGAGTTCCGGGAGCGGGGCGGTGACCGGGGGGAGCTCCAGGTAGGCCAGGTGGCGCAGGAACCGGCTGAAGACGGGTGCGGCGGCCGACTTGCCGTCCGCCTGGGGTGGGTGGGTGCCGGTCATCGCGGTGGTCAGGGCGGCGGCGTCGGGCTCACCGCCCGAGGGCTCGACGCGCAGGTAGCGGGCGACGCGGTCGGCGCCGTACTGGAGCACGGCCTCGGTGACCAGCGCTCGGATGTGGTTGCAGAACGAGCCCCGCGCGCCGCCGCAGGGCCGGTTGTTGTTGGTGCTGCACGCGAAGGCGTAGGTGCCGGCGGCCACCGACGAGACGTACACCCGCTCGATGTCCGAGCCGCTGGAGACGACGCCCTGGAGGCGTCCGTCGGCCAGTTCGACGAAGGGGACCTTGGCGAGCTTGCGGGGTCGTGCGGGCGGCACCACCCGGGCCGTACTCGAATTCTCCCAGTCGGACAACGCACCAGCTCCTTTGCGGCACAGGGCTCCGCACGCCGAATCGGCGCAGCACAGGGGGGTTGTCGCGCCGGATCGGTGCGACAACGACGAACTTACCGGCGACCACTGACAACGCCGTCCGCGTCGGCGGGAGGCGCCGTGGGCGGCCCCGGGAGGGCCCGTCCGTATGGCGGTCGGCCCGGGACCGGGCGTCCCGGCTCTTCTAGAATTTCCGATGATCATGCCCGGGGGCGACGCGGGGGCATGTCGGTACGAAGGGGCGGGGTTGAGCGGGGAGCAGGCGGCGTTCGGAGCGCTGCTGCGGGAGTTTCGGCTGGCCGCGTCGCAGACCATCGAGGGCCTGGCGGAGGCGTCGGGCGTGAGCGTGCGGGGCATCGGGGACCTGGAGCGCGGGCGGCGGGCGGCTCCGCAGCGGCGGACGGTCGCCGCGCTCGCGGACGGTCTGGGCCTGGCCGAGGCGCCGCGGGAGCGGCTGCTCACGGCCGCGCGGGCCGGGCGCGACGGAGGCTACCGCCCGGTGGGGGTGCGGGCTTTCCCGCGCGGTGTCGACGACTTCGTCGGCCGGGAGGGGGAGTTGGCGCGGCTGGCGGAGCTCGCGGAGCGCGAAGCGGTCGGCCAGCCGGTGGTGGTGGCGGTGTCCGGGCCGCCGGGCACGGGCAAGACGACGCTGGCGCTGCACGCGGCCCGCGGTCTCGCCGACCGGTTTCCGCACGGGCAGTTGGTCCTGGACCTGCGCGGCACGGACGACGATCCGCCCGGTCCCGCCGAACTGGTGCTGCGGGTGCTGAAGGCCCTCCAGGTGTCCGACCGGGACCTCTCCCAGGCCGGGCCGCAGGGCCACCCGGAGCTGTACCGGCAGCTGTTGGCGGAGCGGCGCTGTCTGCTGGTCCTGGACAACGCGCGGGACGAGGGGCAGGTGCGTCCGCTGCTGCCGGCCGCGGGGGCGGGCATGGTGGTGGTGACGAGCCGTCGCATGCTGACCGGGCTGGACAGTGTGCACCGGCTGCCGCTCGGTGAACTGGACCCCGGGGCGGCCGCCGAGCTGCTGACCTCCCTCGTCGGAGCCGATCGGGCGAACGCCGATCCGGCCGCCCTCCGTGCGGTCGCCGAGCGCTGCGGACACCTGCCGCTCGCCCTGCGGGTGGCGGGCAACTGGCTTGCCACCCGCACCGGTTGGAGCGTGCGTCGGCTGGCGGACCGTCTCGCCGTCGAGGAGCGGCGGCTGGACGCGCTGGCCGCCGGGGACGTACGGGTGGCCGCCGCCTTCGACCTGTCCTACCGCCAGCTGACGCCCGCGGCCGCCCGGCTGTTCCGGCGGCTCGCCCTGGTCCCCGGCCAGGACACGGCGGCACCCGGCGCCGCCCGGCTCATGGGTCAGCCGGTGTTCGACGCCGAGGACACCCTGGAGGAACTGGTCGAGGCCGGACTGCTGGGAACGGACGGGGACCGCTACCGCCTGCACGACCTGCTGCGGCTGTACGCCCGCACCCGTCTGGAGGCCGAGGAGAGCGCGCGGGACGTGGACCGGGCGCGCACGGAGCTCTTCCGCTGGCTGCTGGAGACCGCGGTCGTCGCGGGCCGCTGGTTCGAGCCGGGCCACGGCGCACCGCCGCCCACCTGGCGCGGAACGGTCGACCTGTCGACCGCGGGCCGGGCCCGCGCCTGGCTTCAGGCGGAGGGGGACAACTGGCCCGCCGCTCTGCGCGCGGCCGAGGCCGCCGGTGAGCACGCGACCGTGGTGGAGGTGGCCGAGGCCCTGCACTGGTTCTCCGACCAGTGGATCTTCTGGGGACACTGGCCCGAGGTCTTCGGCACGGCCGCCCGCTCCGCGCGGGCCCTGGGCGATCCGGCGCTGGAGGCCACCCAGCTCAACTACCACGCCTGGGCGCTCCTCGTGTGCGAGCGCCGCCACCAGGACAGTCTGCTGCGCTCCGCCGAGGCCCTCGCCGCCGCGGAGCGGGCGGGCGACGCGGGCCAGCAGGCCTGGGCCCACATGTACCAAGGCTGGGCGCTGCAGCAGATCGACGACCTCGGTCCCGCCGCCGACCACATGCGGCGCGCCGCCCACCTGTTCGAAACCGTCGGTGACCTGCACGGTGGCCTCCAGGCCCGGCACGGGCGTGCCATCGTCCTGGCGAAACAGGGGCTGACCGAGGAGGCGCACGCGTTCTACCGGGACACGCTCGCCCTGCTGGAGCAGGTCAGCGACCGGCTGGAACCACACATCGCCGACATCACCCGGATCGGCCTGCACGCGGGCCTGGGCGGCTGCTTCGGCGTGCTGGAGCGCTGGCCGGAGGCGGTGGACCAGCTGACCACCGCCGTCGCGATCTGCCGGGCAGGCGGCAACACCGCCCTGGAGAGCCGTCAGCTGGTGAACCTCGGCAACGCGCTGCTGTCCGCCGGACGCCCGGCGGAGGCACGTGCGGCCTTCGCGCGCTGTGTCTCCCTGGGGGCCCACGCCGACCCGCGACCCGTCGCCGAGGCCCGCGGCCTCCTCGCCCGTCTCGACGCGCCCTGACCCCGCGCCCCGTCCCCGGTCCGCCGCGACACGGGGACAGGGGCCGGGGCGGCGCGCGCCGTCGACGGGCGAGGCCCCTCGCCGTGCCGCCCATCCTGCTCCAGCGGGCTCGCCCGCTCTCGTCCTGGAGCGCACCGCGCTGTTCTCTCCGCGCACGGCGGACGACCGTACCGGCGCGGTCCGCGTTTCTGCCTGCTTCCTGCCTGGAGCCCGCCGAGAACCGCTGGTTGGCTGATGAGGGCGAGGAGAACGGGCCGCCGTCCGCCCGCTCCCCCGCCCGTTTCGCACAGGTGGAGAGGAGAGCCGGGTGGCCCTGGTGCTGACGACCGCTGCGGTTCCCGACGGGGAGCGGCTCGCGTACTGGCGGGACGCGCTGGGCAGAGCGCTGGTGCCGATGGCGGTCACCGCGCGGCACGACGGTCCCTTCGAGGGCCGGGTCTCCTCCGAGCGGCTGGGATACCTGCGCATTGCCACGGTCGAGGCCGACGCGCAGCGCCTGAGCCGCACTCCGGCGCACCTCACCGGCGCGGACCCGGCCGTCGCGTGCGTGGCGGTCGGGGTGCAGACGGCGGGTACGGCGACCCTGATCCAGGACGGCCGGCGGGCCTTCGTGGGCGAGGGCGACCTCATGGTCCACGACACGGGCCGGCCGTACTCCCTGGACTTCCCGGGGCGCTTCACCACCCATGTCGTCCACCTGCCGCGGCGGGCTCTCGGCCTGCCGGAGGAGGACCTGCGCCGGGTGACCGGGACCTCGATCGCCGGGACGACGGGCTTCGGCGCCCTGCTGGTGAACTTCCTGACCTCGCTGACCGCCGCGGTCCCGCCCTGCGCCCCGGCGGTCGCCACCAGGCTGGCCACAGGAGTCGTGGACCTCTTCGCCACCCTGGTCGAGGAGCGGACCCCGGACGACGCGACACCGGACGGAAACCCGGGAGACCACCTGGTCCTGCGGGTCCGCGACCACATCGACCGCCACCTCGGCGATCCGGGCCTCTCCCCGCAGACCGTCGCCGCGGCGCACCACATCTCCGTGCGCTATCTGCACCGGCTGTTCGAGGGCGAGGACATCACGGTGGCCCGGCTGATCCAGCGGCGCCGTCTGGAGCGGTGCGCCCGGGAACTGCACCGGCCCGACGGGACGGCTCCCACGGTGTCGGCGGTCGCCCAGCGCTGGGGCTTCGCCAACCCGGCCCACTTCAGCCGGGTGTTCCGCGCCGCCTACGGGCGTTCCCCCCGTGAGTGGCGCGGCGCGTGGGACGAACTGCTCCCGACCGGCTGAGCGGCCCGTCCTCGCGTGCGATCAGCAACGGCTCACGTCACCTCGGGGCACGGCTTCGGCCGGTCGTCCACGTGTACAGCAGCGCCGTCCCGGCGACCGTGGCCGCCGCCGTACCGATGGCGCACAGGCCGCCGCGGGAGCGCCAGGACAGTACCGAGCCGGTCGAGTGGGCGGACAGCACCGAACCCGCGCTCAGCCAGGAGCCCGCGGAGACGAAGGACACGGCGGAGCCCACCGACCCCACGGACAGGAAACTGCCGACCGAGGCGATGGACAGGGAGCTGCCCACGGAGCCGATGGAGAGGAACGAGTCGACGGAGCCGATCGACAGCGCGGAGTTCTTCGACCACAGCGAACGCCAGGACTCTTCGGCGCCGGCCCCCACGGTCACGGCCCGTGTCGCGGCCCGCGTCCCGCATCTCGTGCCTGATCTCGTGCTGGAACTGGTCATGCTTCGATCATAGGAGCGGACGGGTCAGGAGGGCGGCCGGTCGCGGTAGGCGGTACGGGCCCGGTCGTGGATCTCGCCGACGGTTCCCCACTCGTTGCGGCCCAGCCGGGCCAGCGGCCGCAGGAGCCGGATCTCGGGGTGTCCGTCGACCACGACGTCCTCGTGCACGGCGGCGTGCACGACCTCGCCGAGGACCAGGGTGGAGTTGCCGATGCCGAGCGTGGAGTGCAGCCGGCACTCCAGCGCCACCGGGGAGGCGGCCACGCGGGGCGGCTTCACCCGCAGCGAGGGCTCCCGCTCGATGCCCACCGCGTCGAACTCGCCCTCGTGCGGGGGAAAGTCGGTGCCGGTGGCGTTGATCTGATCGAGGAACGGCTCGGATGCGAGGTTGACCACGAACTCGCCGGTGGCCTCGACGTTGCGCAGCGAGTCCTTGCGTCCGACGGAGGTGAACTGCACGATCGGCGGGTCGGTGCAGGCGACGGTGAAGAAGGAGTGCGGGGCGAGGTTGGCGGTCGTGCCGTCCGCCGCCAGGGTCGAGACCCAGGCGATCGGCCGGGGTACGACGACGGCGGTGAGCAGCCGGTAGAAGGCTCCCGCCCCCAGGGATCCGGGATCGTAGTCAACGCGCATGTCGGCCAGTTCTACCCGACCCACCCCCCGCAGGCGGAATCGGGCTCGGTCTGCCCGCCTCCTGGAGGCACCGGCGCACCCGGGAGGCACGGTGCCCGCGCGGTTCCGTCGGCCCGGGAGGCACGGTTCGGCCCGCGCGGTCGCGTCGTCCGGTCAGGCCGAGGCGGCCTCCGACCTGACCGCGGCCACCGCCGCGGCCACCTGGTCCTGTACCGCGTCCGTGGGCGGTTCGCCCCGTACGGCGGCGACCAGGTCGCGGGCGAGGTGGTACAGCTTGGTGTTGGTGTTCTGGGAGGCCAGGACCAGGACCCGCCAGGCCTCCTCGACGCTCAGTCCGAAGGACGCCATGAGGATGCCGCGGGCCAGGTCGATCACCGGACGGGTCTGCATGGCGCGCCGCAGCTGGACGACCTCGACGCGCAGGTCCTCCAGGACGCCGGCGTCCGGGGACCTGTCCTCCAGAGCGCTGCCGTCCGGGGCTGCGGCCGGCGCGTCACCACGGCCCGCCGCCCCGTCGCCGACTCCGCCGGGGCCGGGGGCGTCGAACAGCATCCGGGTGCCGGTGAGGGTCAGCAGCCGTTCGACCGCGGGGCCGACCGTACGCAGGACGACCGTCTTCCCCTGCTTCAGGCTCTGCTCGTGCAGGCCGATCAGCACGTTCAGTGCGGAGCAGTCACAGAACTCGACGCCGCCGAGTTCCAGATCCACCCCGCCCACCGCGGCACCGAGCGCCGCACGCAGGGTGTGTGCCAGCTGCTCGGTCGAGTCGAGGTCGAGTTCCCCCCGGACCGCCACGACGACACGGTCGCCGTCGGGACGGACACCGATCCGGGGCGCGGGGCCCCGGCGCACGGGACGCGCATGTTTCAGCTCCGCGCCGGTGCAGGCGTCGCCGCCCTCGGTGTTCGCACCACGAGCTGGTTCCGACATGACCGCCTCCCCGGTCAGTCCAATGGTCACTTCCAGGTTCACCCGCCACCGGTCACACGTCAACAGATACACGAAATAAAGTTCCGGCCTTTGTGTACGTGAATTCCAAGCCGTACAATCGCCCCATGGATGGAGTGCCCGAGTCACACAACGGATGGACGTTTCTCACCAACCACGCCCGCGTGTTGGCGGCCATCGCCGACAACCACAGCGCCCGTATCCGGGACCTGGCCGCGCACTGCCGGCTCACCGAACGGGCGGTCCAGAAGATCATCGTGGACCTGGAGCAGGACGGCTATCTGTCCCACAGGAGGGAAGGGCGGGGCAACACCTACCGGGTCGAGCCCGGCAAGGTGCTGCGCCACCCCGCAGAGGCGGGCCTGAGCGTGGCGGCCCTGCTCTCCCTGCTGGCCCAGGACGACGCGGGCCGCGTCCGGCACCCGGAGACCGAGACGGCCGACCCCCGTTCGTGACCGGTCCGCGACGGTCCGTACAGCGAGCAAACCTCCTGGCGGGCACAAGAGACGAAGGTCACGAATACGTATCGGACATTTGGCGCTTCAATCTTCACGCCAGCCACACAAGTTGGTTAAGTTGACGCCCAGGCCGTACGACTGCCCGTCAGGGCAGGGGGCTTGGGGGGCACCTGGCAACAAGGGTCGCCCGGATTCCGCCGCCGAAGGGCAGGCGGAGGACGGAAGGAGTACGTCTTCCATGGCGACGGATCGCAGCCCGCGCTCCCCAGGCAGCAACAGCGATGAGCCGAGTCGGGCGGAGATCCAGGAGCGGGTCAGCTCGCTCTACGACCGGGCCGAGAGCGACACGGGCAGCTACAACATCACGCGCGCCCAGTCGAGCAGGACCCGCGGCCGGGTCACGTCCGTCGCCAACAGCGGTCGCGGATCGGCCGATCCGTCGCTCGAAGCGGTGGCCAGGCAATGGTTCGACGTGGCTCGCGGCAAGGTCGGGCCGATCACGCCCGCCGTACTGCCGGCCGACCGCCGGCCCGCCCCTCCGGCCCGGGCCGTGCGTCCGGCGAGCGCCCCGGAGCGGCCCGCCGACAGCTCCGCCGTACGGGAGTTGGAAGCGGCCACCCGGCGCGTCCCGGAGCTGACCGCGCGCGCCGTCGCCGCCCTCCCCGCGGCACCCGAGCCGCGCCAGGAGCCCAGGGCGCTGCTGCCCGCCGTCCCCGCCCAGGCCGCGGCCGCCGCCCCCACCCAGGCCGGCTCCCCCGCCTCCGCTCCCACGGACCGGCAGGCCTCGCTCAAGAACACCAAGGAACAGATCGGGCGGAAGCTCGCCACGGCCCGGGACGTGCTGGCGCGCGCTCTCGCCCAGCCCATGCCGGCCCTGCCCGCGCCGGCCGCCCCCGCACCCGCCCTGCCCGCACCCGCCCTGCCCTTGTCCGCGCCGGACACGTCTTCCCTGGCCACGTCCGTCCTGCCGACGATCGGGACGCAGCCGCCCGAGGCGCAGCCGGTCCAGCAGCCCTGGGACACCGCGGAACAGCAGGCGTTCCGCGCGGAGATCACCGCCGCGTGGGCGGGACGGCCGCCCGCGGCCGCTCCCGGCACGACGTCACCGAGCGGAGCGGAGGGGTTCCTCCCGACCGATGAACTCGGCTTCACCGCAACGGCGTCGGGCTTCATGACACCCGAAACCGCCTTCCCCGCGGCCGCACCCACGCCCGCGCCGGACTACCTGACCTCGGAAATCGGCATCCACACACCGCCGTTCGGCTATCCGGTGTCCGAACTCGGCCTGCCCGCACCGGAGTCCGGCTTCATAGCGACCGGCGTTGCCGCCCCGGTCGCGCCCGCGCCCGGCTACCCGACGTCCGAACCCGGCTTCGGCACACCGCCGTCGGGCTACGCGACGTCCGGACTTCCGCTCTCCGTAACGGCGTCCGGCTTCGCGGCGGCGGGTCTCGCGCCCTCCGCGCCCATGCCGGGTTACCGGGCCCCCGCGGCGGACGTACTGACCGCCGGTGCCGGTTACCCGGGCTCGGCCGCCCTCGCGGCCCCCGCCGTCCCGCTCCCCGAGGCCCTCCCCCCGGCCGTCGCCCCCACCGATGTCACGGCGAGCACGAGCGGGACGGCATACCTGGGGAAGGCGGACAAGGCCCTCGCCTTCGCCCGCGCGCAGATCGGCCGACCGTGCCTGTGGGGGGCGACGGGACCTGAGTCCTACGACTGCTCCAGCCTCACGCAGGCCGCGTGGCGGGCCGCCGGGGTGACGCTGCCGCGCTCCGCCATCGACCAGGCGAAGGCCTTCACCCGGATCAGCCTGGCCGAACTCCGCCCCGGCGACCTCGTCTTCTTCTTCGACGACCTCAGCCACACCGGCCTGTGCACGGGCAACGGCATGATGATCCACGCCCCGGGTCCGGGCACGTTCATCCGCGAGGAGGCGATCCTGCCGTTCGGGGAGGGTGCCCTGCGCGGCGCCGTCCGACCCGCCTGAGGCCCGGCCGGCCCTGCCGGGCAAGAGGGCGCACTCCCACCGGCGCACTCCCACCGGCGCATGCCCGCCGCTGCGTTCCCGTCGGTGCCTGTCGGTGCCTGTCGGTCGGTGCGTGCGTGGCCGGTAATGGGGCATCGCGGGGACGGCCGGCGCGGCGACACTGGCGTCCGGTGCGGCGAATGGGGGCCCGATGGGGGACGCGCGGGAGAGTGTGCGCAAGGTCGAGCGGGAGCGCGAGCCCGGACGGCCGGGCTGTCCGGTGCGTCGCGGCGCGGACGGCACATGGGAGGTCCGTGGGTACGCGGCCGCCCGTGAGGTGCTGCGCGCCACGGACACCGTGCAGGCCGGACTCGGCATCGAGACCGTGGAGAAGCTGCCGGCCCGGGTCCGCCGTCCCGTGCTCTACCAGGACGGTCCCGGACACCGCGAACAACGGCGGCAGACCGCCCGGTTCTTCACCCCACGGCGCGTGGACGAGCACTACCGCGAGCTGATGACACGGGTCGCCGAGGAGCAGACGGCGGCGCTCCGGGCCGCCGGTACGGCCCAGCTGTCCGATCTGAGCTTCACCATGGCGATCGAGGTGGTGCGCGACATCATCGGGCTCACCCACAGCCGCCCGGGACTGAAGTCGAGGCTGGAGCGCTTCTTCCCCGAGGAGTTCGGGCAGCCGGGGCTGACCAGCCTCCGGGGCCTCTACTGGCTGGTCCGCCAGAACACGAACTGGCTGCGCATCCATCTCGCCGACGTCCGCCCGGCGATCCGTGCGCACCGGAAGCGGGAGCGGGACGACCTGATCTCCCATCTGCTGGCCGAGGGATGCTCGGGCGCGGAGATCCTCGGCGAGTGCCTGACGTACGCGGCGGCGGGGATGGTCACCACCCGCGAGTTCATCTGTGTCGCCGCCTGGCACCTGTTCGACGATCCGGAGCTGCTCGGCCGGTACCGCGCGGCCGAGGAGCCGGAGCGGCTGGATCTGCTCCGGGAGATCCTTCGGCTCGAGCCGGCCGTGGGGCGCCTGGCCCGGCGGGCCACCGCGCCGATGCGGGTCGGCGAGGCGTCGATCGGAGCCGGTGAGCTGCTCACCGTCTTCGTCGACGAGGCCAACGCGGACCCGGACGTCGTGGGCCGCGAACCGGACCTGCTGCGGCCGGGCCGGCTGCGGGACCTGGGGCCGGGCCCGGCGGGGCTCGCCTTCGGCGACGGCGCCCATCGCTGTCCGGGCGCCGCTGTCGCCGTCCTGGAGGCGGACGTCCTGCTCAGCCGGCTCTTCGCGCTGGACGGTCTGCGGATGACCGGCCGGCCGCGGGTGTCGTTCAAGGACGAGATCGGCGGCTACGAGATCCGGGAACTGACGGTGACCGTGCCGAGGTCGGCGAAGTGAGCCGTTCCGCCCTCAGCGCATGGCGGAGTTCGGGCGCGCCTGAGCCCGCCTGGCGTTGTTGTAGGCCCGCAGGAGGTGCTTCGAGACGGCGCAGGGCGACATGTCGAAATGGCACTGACGGCAGGTGCGTACGTGCTCCTCATAGGCGGTACGGGACTCTTGCAGAGCGTCCTCAAGCGAGGGCATGGGGGTCCTCCGAACGAAGCGACGGTTACCCGGGGGCTTGGCTACTCACCAGTAGGGCCCGCGTCGAGAGGATTGCATCATGTTACTTACGGTAGTGGAAAATACGATTCCGGCCGTTTCCCGGAACGCGAGGCCCTGACCGGTGCACCATGGCGGCGCGGGACTCACACACCACCACGAAGGGAACCGGCTTGGTCGGCGAGGACGGCGGGCAGCGTGCGGCGCGGGTGTTCGACGCGCTGGGGCCCGTGTACGAGAAGGCGTTCGCGCACTCGGAGGCGCACCGCAGATCCGTGGAGTGGCTGCTGGGGCGGCTCGCCCCGGGTGGCCGGGTACTGGACGTCGGCAGCGGGACGGGGCGGCCGACGGCCGAGACCCTCGCCCGGGCGGGCCACCACGTGCTCGGCGTCGATGTCTCCCCCGTCATGGTGGAGCTGGCCGCCCGGCAGGTGCCCGAGGCGGAGTTCCGCTGCCTCGACGCACGTGAACTTCCCCTGGAAGAAAGCTCGTTGGACGCGGTCTGCGTCTACTTCTCGCTGCTCCAGCTGGACCGGGCGCAGCAGTCCGAGCTGATCGGGCGGCTGGCTCGGGCGCTCCGGCCCGGAGGCAGTCTCGCGCTCGCCACGGTGCCGCTGGACGTGGCGGGTGTCGACGCCGTGTTCATGGGGCAGCCCGTGCGGGTGACCAGCTTCGCCGGCGAGGATCTCGTCGACGTGGTCACCGGGGCCGGCCTGACCGTGCTGGCCGAGGAGAACGTGCTGTTCACCCCCGACCATCCCGAGGCCGTGCCGGAGCCCCACCTCTTCCTCCACTGCGGCAGAAACTAGGCCCGCTCGGGCCTCCCGGCTCTCTCAGGCGTCCTTACGGGCGGTGAGCGCCAGAACCAGCGCCGCCGAACCCGTGCCCAGCAGCGCGCCGGCCACGACGTCGCCCGGGTAGTGCACACCGGTGTGCACCCGCGAGTAGCCCACCGCGCAGGCGAGCAGGCCCAGCGGCACCGCGGAGACCGGCAGGGTCGGACCGACCGCGGCCGCGAAGGCGACGGCCGAGGCGGTGTGCCCGGACGGGAAGGACGCCGACTCCGGCATCGGCACGTGCCGCCCCGGGAACGGCGAGTCCTCGGCGCGGTGCGGCCGCGGCCGGCGTACGAGCTTCTTGCCGAGCAGGTTGGCGGTGGCCGAGGCGACCCCGATCGCCGCGACCCCGAGCACCGCGGCACGGCGCGGGCGGCGGCCGCACAGGGCGAGGCCGGCGGCGACCGCGAAGGACAGCTTGGAGTGGTCGGCGGCCGCGGACAGCCGGCGCAGCGCGCTGTCCAGGGTGGGTGTTCTGGTCACCGTGACCGTCTCGTACAGGGCCTGGTCCATGGTCGCGAGGTCACGGACCAGATGCGAGGCGGGAAGCTTCGGCAGGCTGTCAGACATCGTAGGCCTCCTTGATCGTACGAGAGTCGGTATGGCCGAGCGCGAGGCGGACGATGCGCCGCCAGTCGACCGTGGGGGGCGCGTAGGCCGCGCCGGGGCGGTGCCGGGGCACCCGGACCCGCAGCACGGCGGGCCGGACCGTGCACACGACGGGGGTGGCCAGTTCGAGCGCCTCGCCGTCGACGGCCACCGCGATGCGCTCGCGGTCCGCCTCGACGACGACCCGCCGGGACGTCACTGAGGTGATGCTGCCCGCGCGCTCGCCGAGCAGCGCGAGTTCGGCGGCCTGGGCGGCGCCCTCCACCCGGACGCCGATCACTCCGAGCAGTCCGGCGTCCAGCCGGGGCCGGCGTCCGCCGCCGAGCGGGTCGGCGCGGGCGTAGGCGTTGTTGCTGACCAGCAGGGCCTGCGGCGCGTGCACATGGGTGTCGTCCGTCTGGACGTCCAGGGTCGGGCCGGCCTCGCCCTGGAGCAGATCGGGCAGATGGTCGAGTGCGGTGGCGGCCTTGGCGTCGCGGTAGTCGGGACTCTGCACTATCTCCGCGTACGCCCCGAAGGAGACGGTGTTGACGAAGGCCCGCCCGCCGACGTCGCCGAGGTCCACGCGGAGTTCGACGCCGTTGGTGAGGGCGTCGAGGCTGCGTGTGGGGTCGGTGCGGTCGAGGCCGAGGTCCATGGCGAAGTGGTTGCGGGTGCCGGCGGCGATCACCAGGAAGGGCACGTCGTGCTCGGCGGCGACGGCCGCGACCAGCGCCTGGGTGCCGTCACCGCCCGCGACACCGAGCAGGTCCGCGCCCTCGGCGACGGCCTGCCGGGCCTCCGCCTCCGGATCGGTGTAGATCTCGTCGGCGCCGAGCACGACCACGCGGGCACCGAGCGCCTCGGCACGCTCGACGAGGCCGTGCTTGACGACCTTGCCGCCGCCCGAGCGAACGTTCATGATCAGGACCGGCCGGCGCGGCGGCGGGGTCCTCCGGCCGTGCATGCCCTTGGGACGGCGCACGCTGCGCAGCGAGGCCCGCGCCGAGCCCAGGGCCCCCGCCCACAGCGCGAGCGCGCCCACCGCCACCGGCCACAGGCCGGACAAGGCGTACAGCACCACGACGCCCACCGGCGCGGTGACGGCCACCAGCCCGCCGAGCAGCCGGGCGCCGCCCCGGTGCGCCAGCATCCACCACACACCCGCCCCCGCCAGCGCGAGCAGGACGAACCCGATGAACAGGACCAGCCAGCCGCCGGATCCCGCGCCCGCCATCACCACCGCGACACAGGCGGCGACCAGCACCAGGGCGAGCCGCGCCCAGCCCCGCGCGCGGGCGACGGCGTCCCGCTGCGCCGGGCCGATGTGCGGCAGCGACCATTTCTTCCCACGTGTCTCGTTCATCGTGCGCCCGCCATGCTCCGAGGCCCCCTCTTGTGCGCCGACCGCGCCGACGATCTCGATCAATTGTCCATGGCGCAGCACCCGGATGTGACCGAGGTCCCGGAGCCGGTGTCCGTGTCGGTGCCGGTGCCCGTGTCGGTCTCGGTGCCCGTGTCGGTGTCGAGACGGCAGAAGCAGGACGCCCGGACGGGTACGTCGGCCAGGGCGGTGGCGAACTTCAGCTGCTGGGCCACGATCCGCGCCTCGGCCTCCCTGCCCAGCCGGACCAGGCACTCGTGGTAGCCGTGCAGGGACCACACGTTGCCGGGGTGCTGGGACGGGCGGGGCAGTGTGTCGTCCAGTCCGAGGTCGGCGCGGTAGACCGCCTCGGCCTCCTCGATCCGCCCTTGCTCGAGCAGGAGGGCGCCGTACGCGTGCCGGGTGGGCTGCATCCAGCCCCAGGGCTCGTCGTAGGGGAGACGGTCGTCCAGTGCGACGGACCGCTCCAGGGCGGCGAAGGCGAGGTCGTGGTTGCCCTTGCGGTACTCCAGTTCGCCGTCGAGCATGGCGGACGCGATCGCGAGGATGTCCCGGCAGGTGTTGTTGAACAGCATCCGGGTCTCGGGCACCCGGTCGGCCGCCGAGCGGAACAGGACGCGCTCGGCCTCGGCCTCGGGGACCCGGCCGGTAGCGGAGAGCGCGACACCTCGGGCGTAGTGCCGCATCGCGGTGGTCACGCTGTGCAGGACCGGGTCGGCGGGCGGCGGCACGTCGAGGACGTCCTGCCAGCGGCCGAAGCGGATCAGCACATGGAACCGCATCCCGCGGAACGCCTCCAGCCAGTCGGCCATGGGCGGGCTCCGCACGCGCAGCAGCTCCTCCGGGATGGAGGCCTCCAGACGTTCCGCGGTCTCCAGCGCGGTCCGGTACCGGCCCAGGAACATCGCGCCGTAGATCTTGAAGTGGTAGTTGTGCGAGCGGTACAGCGTGTAGAAGTTCATCGCGCCGGAACGCGTCCGGTACTTCTCGTCGGCGGTGATCGCGGCGGTGTTGTCCGTGACGACGCGCCGGTAGTCGCCGCACAGCACGTCGAGGTGCGAGGGCATGTGCTGGAGGTGACCGGCGTCGGGGACCAGATCGCGCAGCCGGTCGGCGACCCGGAGGGCGGCCTCGGGAGTGGGTGACATCTCCATGAGGTGGATGTAGAAGTGCAGGACTCCCGGATGTCCGGCCGCGCCCCCGTCGGCCAGCGCGCGGTCCAGCACCGCCTTCGCCTCCGGTGTGCGGGCACCCTCGGCGGGCCGGCCCGTGCGCAGGTCCCACAGTTGCCAGGGGGTGAGGTTCATCAGGGCGTCGGCGTAGAGGGCGGCGACGTCGAGGTCGTCGGGGGCCAGTTCGTGGACGGCCCGCATGGCGTCGGCGTAGGGCTCGTTCCACATCGAGCAGTCCTCGGCGGGGCGGGTCTGCGGGTAGCGGGCGCGCAGCGCGCCGATCAGGGCCCGTTCGACGGGGGTGGCCGCCTCGGCCTTGCGGTGGGCGAGTTCGACGGCCTCGTGCGTACGGGCGACGGTCCGTGCGAGGTCCTGGTCGTCGAAGAACTCCCACGGTTTGTTGTAGTGGGGGCCGAGCGCGTAGGCGATGCCCCAGTGGGCCATGGCGCAGTCGGGGTCGGCACGGACCGCGGCCTCGAAACAGGCGACGGCTTCCTCGTGGTGAAAGGCGTACGACCAGACCAGTCCGCGGTCGAACCACAGTTGGGCCTCGGCGGACGAGGTCGTCACGGCCCGGCCGTGAGTGCCGAGGTCGTAGTACTCCCCGGACGTCGTGTGCTGCGTGGACGCCGTGTGCTCCATGGGTCTCCCATCGTCGCGCGCGCTTCGAACGACGTATACCGTGCGGTCCGGCGCGGCGGTGACGGCTCGTGTACGGGAGCACCCGTACGGGGCGCGGGGCCGGCGAGTCGCACGGAGGGCCCGACGGGGCGCACCGAGGGCCCGTCGGCGGTCCGACGGGCCCTCGGTGGAGCGGCTGAATCCCAGTACCGGGTCTCCGTACCTACGGCCTGGTCTCAGTACATACGACGGGTGTCTCAGTACTTACGGCGTGCGTTCCGGAACAGAACGCCGAAGCCGGCGATCACCAGCAGCCCTCCGGCGGCCGCGGGCCACAGGTTGGCGCCGGTCTCGGCGAGTCCGCCCTGGACCGCCTGGGGCTCGGTGCCGTCCGGGGTGATCGTGTCGGCGCCCGTCCCGGCCGGGGACTGCGACTGCTCGGGCGTGGCCGCGGGGGCGGCGGTCGCCGGGGAGCCGATCTCGCCACCGGAACCGGCGGCGGGCGCCGAGGTGGCCGCCTTGGCCGACGGCTTCGTGTAGACGCGGGGGGCGGTGGTGGCGGCACCGCCACCGTTGCCGCCCTTGTCGGGCTCGGTGGTCGCGGGCGCCTCGGGGGCCTGCGACGGCTCCTGCGTGCCCTCGCCGCCACCGCCGTTGTCGGCACCGCCGTTGTCGCCGCCGCCGTTGCCGGCACCACCGTTGTCGGCACCGCCGTTGTCGCCGCCGCCGTTGTCGGCACCACCGTTGTCGGCACCACCGTTGTCGCCGCCGCCGTTGTCGGCACCACCGTTGTCGGCACCACCGTTGTCGGCACCACCGTTGTCGGCACCACCGTTGTCGGCACCACCATTGTCGCCGCCACCGTTGCCAGCGCCGCAGGTGCGGCCGTCGTTGATGCAGTCGACCATCTCGCCCATCAGGTCCTCGTCGAAGACGTTGATGAAGTCACCGTGGTCGGTCACCGGCTTGTGCAGCTGCTCCGGGAAGGAGTCCACCGCGAACAACGGGGTCGTCTTGCCGCCGTCCTGGAGGCTCGGCGCGTCGACGTCGTACACGATGCGCTGCACCAGCTGAGGAACGGCCTTGAAGCCGTTCGGGCAGGTGCCGTCCGCGGCGGCGAAGGCCACGTGGGTGCGGTGGTTGGCACTGTCGATGTTGCTGCCGTCCCAGCAGCTCTGGAAACGGAAGCTGCGCACCACGTCGCTGCCGGACGGGCAGAGCGGGTACTTGTCCTTGAGCTGCCGGTCCTCGAAGCCGGTGCAGCTCCAGGACGCGTTGGCGTTGGCCGTGCCGTTGACGAAGGCCTTGGCGTCGCCGGTGATGACCCGGAGCAGCCGGGGCATGGCGGTGACCTTCTCTCGCGGGTTGCCGACGAAGGTGAGCGTGACCTCCTTGGGGGTCACGATCTCGCCGGCGTTGCCCTCGATTCCACCGCCGGGCTTCTGCGCGTCCTGCTCCTGGTTGCCGTTCTGCAGGCGCAGCACGGGCCAGTAGTAGGTGGACTTGTCGCCCTGGTCCGCGCAGCTCGTGCCCGCGTTCGCCAGGTCGTCGTCGGAGGCGAAGGCGTCGTTGGACTGGTTGCCGACGTAGTCGTGGAAGTGGTGGGCGCCGTTGGTGACGCCCGGGGCGACGATCACGTTGTCGGAGTTGAACACGCCGTTCGCGTTCACTCCGCAGCTGGTGGCGAAGGTGCCGCGGGAGGGGCCGGAGCCGGGGTCCGGGGTCGCTTGCGCCGGCTGGACGGAGTTGATGTCGGCGTAGTCCGCGGCGACGGGTCCGTTCCCGGCCTGACCGCCGTTGCCCTGCTGACCGTCGCCCTGCTGATCTCCGCCGCCGTTCTGATCGCCGTCGCCGTTCTGGTCGTCGCCCTGCTGGTCGCCGTTCTGGTTCTCGTCGCCGCTGCCGTCGGCGCCTTCGTCGGCCTGGTCGTCGTTGGCGCGCAGGGTGCAGGCGGCGAGGTCATCTAGGCCCTCGGGACGGTCGCCGGCCCGGTCGATGGAGTCCGCGATGCGCTGGATCGTCGCGCCGCGCTTCTCCTTCAACGGGGCCATGACCGCGTTGTCGGCGAAGTCCGCGTCCTGCCGCACCGATTCCGCCGACTCCTGGAGCTGACGGTAGGCGGCGGCGATCTGCTCGTCCAGCAGGGCGAGTTCGCGGGCGACCTCGGGCGAGGCCTGCTCCGGAACGTCCGTCAGCTTGCTGCCGACGTCCGGGCAGTCGATGGTCACGGCGCTGTTGCCGCCCTGTCCGGAGTTGCCGTCGGACCCGTCTTCGGTGGCCGATGCGTAGACGTTCACCCCCATCAGCCCACCGCCGCCGATGATGAGCGCCAGCGCCGCGAAAGTCGCGCGTCGCCCGCCCGTCTGGCGTCTGCGCCTGTTCTGTACCAAGGAGTGCTCCTACGCGTCGTCGTCGGCGGCTATGGGCATGAGATCCCCCGGCCCTATACGCAAGCGGACGCAGGAGTGTTCAACCGCACCACGAATTCATAGCAAGATCTCAGGCGGACGCCGTGTCCTGTGCGTTCGTGGCGGTCCGCCGTCGGTGGCGGCCCCGCTCGTGCACCAGGCCGAGGACGAGGGCGGCGGCCACCGCGATGAGGTGTTCGCGGCCGGCGAGGTTGGGCTTGGCGATCGACTCGAGCACCATCGAGCCGCCCGTGAGGAGGAACACGACGGGCGCGTGGCGGACGACCGAGAGATAGGTGAACAGGCCGACGACCGCCGCGGACGGGCCGGTGTCGAGCACCTGTCCGACCTCGGGCGGCAGTCCGAGGCCCCACCATCCCGGCCCCATCGCCATCATGACCCGCACGGTGAGGGTGCCGGCCAGGGTGGCCGCGTAGGCGACCAGCAGGGTCCTGCGGCGGCCGAGGGCGAGTTCGGCCAGGGCGAAGGCGAGGAACAGCTGGGTGATGCCGGCCCACACCGGCAGATCGAGGGCCGGGACGTACAGGGAGACCGGCGTGCGCAGCAGGGCGAGCCACAACGGCAGGTCGCCCTGGACCCCACCCAGGATCCGCACCGCCGTCGCGCCCGTGGGGTGCTGGGCGATGGCGTGGAAGAAGATCACGCCCGCGCAGGCCACGAACGCCAGCAGCAGGGCGGCGGGGCCGCGCCGGCGCAACTGCCGCAGGGGGTCGACGACGATGCCGTACCACTCGCCCCGCAGCGTCCGGCCGACGAAGCCGGCGATGCGGGCGAGCGCACCACCGCGCGGCCCGCCTCCCGACCGGCCGGCGCGCGGCCCACCCCCGGAACGGCCGGCGCGGGGCTCGTCGCCGGAACGGCCGGCGTGCGGCTGGTCCCCGGAACGGCCGGCGCGCGGCTCGTCGCCGGCGCGGCTTTCGCGAGGCCGCTCCACGTCCGGACGCAGGATGCTCAAGGTCTCCCCCAAACACTCGTCGCATGATGTCTCATACGATTCACGCCCTGAAGGACGCAGGGGAGGCCCGCGAGGATCACTCCCGCAGAAGCCGTCTACCTCACAATTCAACCGGCATTCGGTCGGGGGTGCGGCCAGGGAGGTCCGGGAGCGATTCGAGAGAGGCGCACGGGGCGGCAGGCGCCGGTGCGCTCGATGACACCCGGTCACCTCTCCGTGACTCAAGTGGGTTAATGTCGCTGCTGTGGAACGCACCGACCAGCGGAACATGACCGAGGCCAGGTTACGTCGCACAGCGGGCCCGACCGGCCCCCGCGACCCCGGCCCCCGCCCGCCCCGGACAACCGCCACGTGAACCGATCGTCGCCCGTCGAGGCCCGTCCCACCGCCGGACCCACCGCGGAACCCGCACCGACCCTGCTCGCCGACGGTCTGCTCACCGAACGGCTCGCCCTGGCCGCACCGGAGAACACCAGGGTCGTGGTCGCCGACTACGAGATCCCGCCGGGCCGCTCACTGCCCTGGCACTACCACGAGGGCCGGGTCGTCGCCGTGGTGACGGCGGGCGTCCTGACCCGGACCCTGGCGGACGGATCCGAGTGCGTGACGCCCACCGGCGGATGCATCGTCGAACCGGTGGGCCCGCAGGGCGTGCACATGGCGGAGAACCGGGAGCCGGAACCGCTGCGCATCTGCGCCCTCTTCTTCCTTCCGCAGGACAGCCCGCTGTCTACGCGCGCAGACCCGCCCGGCCGGGTCGTCTACCGCTGACGGCCCACGCGGGGCGTGCTCGTCCGGGTCAGAGCTGCGGCCGGGGTCCCGTCTCCTGGACCGGGAACGACTGCTCGGCGCCCGGCAGGGTGGGCCTGGGCAGGGTGGCGACCTCCTCCTTCGCCTTCAGCAGCTGCTCCGCCGTGTCGTCGGGCAGCGCCGGCGCGAGCGGGCTCGTGGACGCGAAGCGGAAGGCGGAGGTGAGGTCCCCGAAGGCGCTGCGCCGCCAATCGCTGATGTTGGGCTCCATGACCCCCGTGAGTCTCTCCAGGAACCGCAGGGTCGAGGTGTGGTCGAAGGGCTCGGAGGCCACCCAGCCGCCCACGGTCCAGGGCGAGACGACGATGGCGGGGACCCGGAAGCCACCCCCGATCGCCAGCCCGCCGACGAACTCGCCGGACGTGCCCACGGGCGGGGTCGGCGGGGGCACATGGTCGAACAGGCCGTCGTTCTCGTCGTAGTTGAGGATGAACGCGGTCTTGCGCCAGACCTCCGGGTTGTCCGCGATGGCCTCGAGCTTCGAGGCGACGAAGGCGGCTCCGGCCGCGGGCAGGTAGTCGGGGTGCTCCGACTGGTGGCCCGGCGGCACCAGCCAGGACACGGTCGGCAGCCGGTCGGCCCGGGCGTCGTCCTCGAAGGTGCCCTCCGGCTGCGGCCGGACGCCCCGCTCGGAGCCCGGTCGCGCGTTTTTGAACGTGTCGAACTGCTCCAGCAGGTTGCAGCCGTAGTCGTCCTCCTGCTGGTACACCTTCCAGTCGACCCCGGCCGCCTGGAGTCGTTCGGCGTAGGTCGTCCAGCTGAACGGCGTCGGAGCGGAGTTGCGGACGACCGGCCCGCCCCGGGCGCCGTCGGGGTCGATGGTGCCGGTCATCCACATCAGGCGGTTCGGCCAGGTCGGACCGAGGACCGAGCAGAAGTAGTGGTCGCAGACGGTGAAGGTCTCGGCGAGGGCGAACTGGAACGGGATGTCCTCGCGGGTGTGGTAGCCCATGACATACGGGGCGTTGGCGCCGTCGGCCGTGCGGTGGGCCGACATCCAGCGGTCCATCCGGCCGCCGTTCCACGCCTCGTGCTGCACCGGCCAGGCGTGGCTCGTGGACGGGATGGCCTGGGCGCTGGACGCGCGGGTGTCGAGGTGGAAGGGCAGCAGGTAGCCCGCGGGGTTCTCGGCGTCGGGCTGGTAGAAGACGGAGCGTCCGGTGTCGAGGGTGAGCGCGTCGGGGTCGGCGAAGCCGCGCACGCCGGACAGGGTGCCGAAGTAGTGGTCGAAGGAGCGGTTCTCCTGCATCAGCAGGACGACGTGTTCGACGTCGGCGAGTGAGCCACGGCGGGACGGTCCGGCCGCTACGGCCTTCTGCACGCTCGGCGGGAGGAGGGAGAGCGCCGCGGCGGCGCCCAGTACGCCCGCGGTCGAGCCCAGGAGCCTGCGACGGGTCAACTCGGCCATGTGTGGTGTGCCCCTTGCTGAGCGGAGGAAGCGGACGAAACCTTCGTCCGGGCCGGAACCGGGACATCGCGGCTGCGGGACGCGGGACAGGCTGCTCGTCAGAACGCTTGCGGTGCCGAGGCGTTCAGGTCGTCCACAGCTCACCGCTGTCGCATACGTGCGCCCCCATGTTGCGCTCCATCATCACCAGCGCCGCGTCCGCGAGATCGGCGTGGATGTGGGCGACGGCGTCCCGGGGGACGGTCACGTCGAAGTGGCGGATGTGGGCGTCGAGGGCCGAGTACAGGACGCACTGCTCGGTGACCTGTCCGCACAGGACGAGGCGGTCGATGCCCTCCTGCCGGAGCAGGTAGGACAGCGGGGTCTCGAAGAAGATCGAGTGCCGTGCCTTGACGACGAAGAGCGAGTCCGCGTCGGGCACCAGCGGTTCGACGAGTCCGGCGTGCGGGCCGGAGAGGGCCTCGGCGAGGAGTTCGCCGTGGTGGGAGCGCCACTGGCCGAAGTTGTCGTTGACGTAGACGACGGGTTCACCGGCGCGGCGGGCCCGGTCGAGGAGACCGGCGGCCACCGGGACCACCTTGCGGGCCGATGGCAGGAGCAGGTCGGCGTCCGGGTGGTCGTAAGTGTTGATCATGTCGATGACGATCAGCGCGGTCTTGCTCATGCCTCTATGGATTCCCCGCGGAGCGTGAATATGACGGCAGGTCACTCGTCCGCGCGACGCCCGCGCGCGAGAGCGGCCGGGGCCCCTTTCCGG